>JBGSLI010000383.1:0-3336 GCA_041740775.1 Alteraurantiacibacter sp.
GCTGCTGCGCGCGCGCACCATCCGCTTTGAAGAAAGTTCCGCCAGAATTGATGCAGCCAGCAGCGCGCTGATCGGTGAGGTAGCCGCTGCGCTGCGCCCCTGCCTCGGCGCGATCATCCAGATCACCGGCCACACCGATGCCTCGGGCACCGAGCCGGGCAATATCGCGCTTTCCGCAGAACGCGCCGCTGCTGTGCGCGCGGCACTTGTGGCGCGCGGCATTCCGGAAGACGGGCTGCGCGCAAGCGGGCTGGGATCGCGGCTGCCGGTGGAAGGGCTGGACCCGGCCGATCCGGCCAATCGGAGGATCGAATTCGCCGTCATCGCCACCGAACCTGTTCGCCCTACCCCGGTCGATACGCCCGCCCCCCGCTGACCCGCCCTGCCGCAAGGATGCGGTTGCGCGATGCCCCCTTGCCCCACTAAAGGCGGTGCCATGCCGATCTGGATGGAAGTGCTGGTGCTGATGCTGCTCGCCTATGCGGTGGGGCTGGGCATCGGCTGGGCCATCTGGAGTCGTACCGGTTAGTTCGGCGCGCAGGAAAGGAATCGCGGATCCCGGTTTCTGGCGCCATGCGACAACCATGAGCCTGAACGAATAGAAAGTGCGTTTCACCATGTCTGAATTGTTGCAGCAATACTGGATCTTCATAGCCTTCGCGCTGGTACTCGGCCTGCTGGTGGCCTTCTGGGTATTCCACCTCTCGCGCCGGACCACGGTAAAAATGGAGGAGAAGCCTGATGGCGGTGCAGCGATCCGCAACCAGGCGTTGATCGACGCCGCGCCCGCCGCACCGGCAGCGCCTGTCCATCCCACCAGCGATCGATTGGCGGCGGCAGCGGACGAACTCGGCCGGATCAAGGGCGTGGGGCCAAAGCTTGCCGCGATCCTGCGCGAACAGGGGTTAACCTGCCTGGCCAAGATCTCCGCCTGGGACGATGCCGAAATCGACCGGATCGACGCGCAGCTCGGCCGCTTTGCCGGGCGCATCCGGCGCGACGATTGGGTGGAACAAGCGCGCCTTCTCGCCGCCGCCGATATCGCCGGATACGAAGCCCGCTTCGGCAAGCTGTGATGCTGCGCGTGGCCTCGCGCTGCGCCGCACGACAATGCTTGCCGCGCCTGCGCCAAGAAACTAGGGCCGGTTTCAAAGGAGACTAGTTCATGGCCGCTATGGTGCCTTTCGACTGGGCCGATCCCTTCAATCTCGACGATCAGTTGACCGAAGAGGAGCGGATGGTGCGTGATGCCGCGCATGGATTTGCGCAGGCCACGCTGCAACCGCGCGTGATCGAAGCCTATGCCACAGAGGCCGACGCGCCCGAACTGTTCGCGCTGATGGGCGCGGCGGGCCTGTTGGGGGTGACGATCCCGGAGGAATTCGGCGGCGCGGGTGCCGGCTATGTCGCCTATGGCCTGATCGCACGCGAGATCGAGCGGGTGGACAGCGGATACCGTTCGATGGCCAGCGTGCAATCGAGCCTGGTGATGCATCCGATCCATGCCTATGGCTCCGATCAGCAGCGCGCCCGATATCTGCCCGGCCTCGCCAGCGGAAAGCTGATCGGCTGCTTCGGCCTGACCGAACCGGATGCCGGATCGGACCCGGCGGGAATGCGCACCCTGGCCCGCAAGGATGGCGACGGCTTTTCGATTTCGGGCACCAAGACCTGGATTTCCAACGCCCCCTTCGCCGATGTCTTCGTGGTCTGGGCGAAAAGCGAGGCGCATGACGGCCGGATTCGCGGCTTTGTGCTGGACAAGGGCATGGCGGGGCTGTCCGCACCCAAAATCAGCGGCAAGCTCAGTCTGCGCGCCAGCACCACCGGGATGATCCAGATGGACGAGGTGAAATTGCCCGCTGATGCCATCCTGCCCGCCGTGGAAGGCATCAAGGGGCCATTCGGCTGCCTCAATCGCGCGCGCTACGGCATTTCCTGGGGCAGCATGGGGGCAGCCGAATTCTGTTATCACGCGGCGCGGCAATACGGCCTCGATCGCCACCAGTTCGGCGTTCCGCTGGCGTCCAAACAGCTCTACCAGCTCAAGCTGGCCGACATGGCGAGCGAGATTGCGCTGGGCCTCCAGGCATCGCTGCGGGTGGGGCGGCTGATGGATGAAAGCCGTTTCGCACCGGAAATGATCAGCCTGGTCAAGCGCAACAATGTCGGCAAGGCGCTGGCGATTGCCCGCGCCGCGCGAGACATGCACGGCGGCAACGGGATTGCGCAGGAATATCAGGTGATGCGCCACATGGCGAATCTGGAAACCGTGAACACTTACGAAGGCACGCATGATATCCATGCGCTGATCATGGGCCGGGCGATAACGGGCCTTTCGGCGTTCTGATTGCGCGGCCCGAGGCCAGTGTGCGGTATTTGCGCAACAGTCTGGTCGCCACGGAACATTTTACTTCGCACTTGCGGAACCTTGGGGCATTAGGCGCATTGCGTGAGGTATTGCGGGGTGGATGGTTCCCGCGTGTTTTGAAGGAAATATGATGAGAAAACTGTTATTGTCTGCGTCTGTCGCGGCGCTTGCCATTCCGGGGGTCGCGCATGCAGACCCCTATATCGCCATCAGCGGAGGCGTCGCCACGGCGGAAAACGCCGATAACGAAGGCGTGACATCCACCGAGATTGGCGCGACCACTGATTTTCCCGCGATTCCTGCGGCCACCGGCTATTCGTTCGAAAGCAATGCCGATATCGGCTGGAACGTCGGCGCGCAGCTTGGCTATGCGTTCGACGGCGGCTTGCGCGTGGAACTCGACGGCAGCTATGTCGCGTATGATCTGGAACATCACCGCGATCTGGTGATCGGCGGCGTTTCGGTCATCGATCCCGATGCCGCGATCCTGACGCGCGGCGCGCTCACCGGAGATTCGGTGGGCGAACTGCTGGCCGATGCGCGCGGCGATGTGGAAAGCTACGGCCTTTTCCTCAACGTGCTGTATGATTTTGATCTCGGCAGCATCAAGCCCTATATCGGCGGCGGTGCGGGCATCTATGTCATCGACGTCGACTATGCACCGGGCGGCGTGACGATTGCCGATGATGCGGATACCACCTTTGCCTATCAGGGCATCGCGGGCGTTTCTGCCGCGCTGACCGAACGGTCGGAAATCTTTGTCGAATACAAATATCGCGGCCTGTTTGACGAAGCGGACATCAACAACCGCCTGCTGCCGGGCCAGTTCCAGGTGGATACTACCCAGCACATTGGTGCGCTGGGCTTGCGCTTCATGCTCGGCGGTGCCGAGGCTCCTCCCCCGCCGCCTCCGCCGCCGCCTCCCCCGCCTCCCCCTCCGCCTCCGCCGCCTCCTCCGCCGCCCC
>JBGSLI010000384.1:0-15949 GCA_041740775.1 Alteraurantiacibacter sp.
GTTCTCCGGGCACCACCACCAGCGTATAGGCCGGGCGCGAGAGCCAGCGCGCCATCGCCGCGCGCACCGCTTCGGGCGTGAGCGCAGCCATCGCCTGCAATTCGGTGCGGAAGAAGCCGGGATCGCCGGTGTAGATAAGCCCTTCGGCCAGGATCATGCCCTTGCCGCCGAAATTGCCGACGCTCTGCTGCGCGCCGATAGTGCCCGCAGCCACCTGCGTTACTGCGCGGTTGATTTCGTCCTGCGTCGGGCCATCGGCCAGCATCCGGGCGATTTCGGCTTCCATCAGCACCTGAGCCGCCGCGCGTTCCACGCCGGGTTTCACATTCACCATCGTTTGCAGAAAGCTCAGCTGTTCGTGCTGCTGGGCATAGGCCATCACTCCGGTTGCCAGTTCCTCTCCGCGCACCATGGCATTGTCGAGCCGCGAGGAAGCAAGCCCGCCAAGGATCTGCATCCCCACCTGCAAGGCGGGGGCATCGGGATGTTCCATCCCCGGCCCGGTCCACGCCTGATAGATACGGGTGAGCGGCACCTGATCGGTGATTTCGCGATATTGGGCTGCGCCCAGCGTTACCGGCCCGGCATCGCGCGTCACCACATCGGGGCCGCGCGGAATGGAACCGAACCAGCGTTCAACCAGCGGGCGGGCAGTCGCCGCGTCGATATCGCCCGTCAGCGCCAGCACCACATTGTTGGGGCCGTAATTGTCGCGGAACCAGCTCTGCACATCGGCCAGGCTGGCGGCGGACAGATCGGCCATCGATCCGATGGTGGAATGGCGATAGGGATGACCCACGGGCAGCAGCCCCTCGGTCAGCACGTAATCGGTCAGCCCGTAGGGATCATTGTCCCCCTGCCGCTTCTCATTCTGCACCACCATGCGCTGGTTATCGAGTTTGTCCTGGCTGATCGCTCCGAGCAGATAGCCCATCCGGTCGCTTTCCATCATCAGCGCCAGATCGAGCGCGCCGGTGGGCACGACCTCGACGTAATTGGTGCGATCATACCAAGTGGAACCATTGGTGCCGGTGGATCCAGCCGTCTCCAGCGGAATGTCGAAATTCTCCACATTCTCGCTGCCGCCGAACATCAGATGTTCGAACAGATGGGCAAAGCCGGTGCGCCCGCGCGGTTCGTGCTTCGATCCGGCGCGGTAATAGGTGGTGACGCCAACCAGCGGGCTTTTGCGATCGGTATGGACGACGACTTGCAGGCCGTTATCCAGAGTGAAAGTCTCGTAAGGAATATCGACCGCCGCAATCAGTTCTTCCAGACTGGCAGGGACCGGAGCGGTGTTCGGAGCGGGCGCGAGGGCCTGCGTTTGCGCCATTGCGGCGGGCGGGACATCGGCGGTGGTGCAGCCCGGCAGCGCGAAGGCGGCGATGGCGGGCAGGAGCAGGCGGAGCGCGAGAGAAGCTTTCATGCGCAACCTGTTAGCACGCCCGACGCATGGCGAAAGCGGTTTTGTCATCCCGGCAGGCGGGAAGGCCTCGCTGTAACCGGACCGTTCCATTCGGCGAATGATCCAGTGGGGATGTCGAAGGAGAGAAACCTATGCGAATTGCCTCTATTGTCACCCGCCGCGAACGCGCGTTCGAGTGTATTCCCGAAACCGCCACGCTGGCCGATGCGATCAAATTGATGGACGAGCGGGCGATCGGTTCGGTCGGCGTCGTGTCCGAAGCGCCGGTGGTATTCCGCGGATTGCTGGCGCAAACCGATGTCATCGCCGCGCTGGCTGCCGGAGGCGCAGAGGCGCTTGGCCAGAGCGTCGCCAATTTCGTGCGCGCCGAGGTGCTAACCTGTCATGGCGAGGACGATGCCGCCGACATCATGCAGACGATGACCCGCAGCCGCAGCCGTCACGCCATCGTCAAGACGCTCACCGGCGCGGTCGGCGGGCTGGTTTCGCTGGGCGATCTGGTGGCAGCGATGCTGGACGAGGCGCGGCTGGAAGCGGGCGTGCTGCGCGACATGGCGCGATCACGATTGATGAACGCGGGCGCCTGAAGCATGGGGCTGCTGGTCGGCCTGGGCAGGATACTGGCCGGATATCTGACCCGGCCCTCGCGTTCGCCCTATTCCAGCATCCCCACCGATCTTTCTGCCATAGAGGCGACCATCCGCAGCGGCGATGTGCTGCTGGTGGAAGGGCGGCAGCGGATCAGCGTGGCGATCAAATATCTGACCCAATCCACCTGGTCCCACGCCGCGCTCTGCATCGCTCCTGCCGATGCGGCTGCGGCTACGCCTGCCCGATTTGTCGAAGCCGATGCGGTGCAAGGGGTGCGCATCATCGACAGCAATACATTTGCCGGCCTGCATTGCCGCATCTGCCGCCCGGTGGGATTGTCGGACGAAGAAATCGCCGGAATTACGGGCTATGCCAGGGCACATGTCGGCGATGATTATGATCTGGCCAATGTGGTGGATCTGGCGCGTTACCTTTTCCCCACCCCGCCGGTGCCCGCATCGTGGCGGCGGCGGATGCTCGCGCTGGGCAGCGGCGAACCGACCCGCGCAATCTGTTCCACGCTGATAGCGCGGGCGTTCCAGTCGATCCGCTATCCCATCCTGCCGCAGATCACCCAGCAGATGACGCAGGATCCGGCCTGCACCAATTGCGTGCGCGATCTGCTGCATATCCGCCATCACAGCCTGTTCACCCCGCGCGATTTCGATGTTTCGCCTTTTTTCATGATCGTCAAACCCACGCTGACGAAGGCTTTCGATTACCGGCAACTGAACTGGGCCGATCCGGTAGCCGCAGCATAGGCCGGGCGCGATCGAACCGGCCTGCCCGGCTTTGATTGACGACAATGCTTCTCTGAAAGATTACCCTGTAAATTGTCGCGTGACTCCACTTGTGTTGCGCAAGTGCAACACTATCTGTCACTCGTAACCAATTGAGGGATCGACAGGGCATGAATCTCGAAAAGTTCACCGATCGCGCGCGCGGCTTCCTGCAAAGCGCGCAGACCGTCGCCATCCGCAATTCGCACCAGCGCATTTCGCCCGAACATATCCTGAAGGCGCTGCTGGAGGACAGTGAAGGCATGGCCGCCGGGCTGATCAGCCGCGCGGGCGGCAATCCGGGTGTGGCGGTGGAGCAGGTCGATGGCTTGCTGGCAAAGGTTCCGGCGGTGTCCGGTTCTGGCGCGCAGGCAACGCCGGGGCTGGATAATGACGCGGTGCGCGTGCTCGATTCGGCCGAACAGATCGCGGAAAAGGCGGGCGACAGCTATGTTACCGTTGAACGGCTGCTGCTGGCGCTGGCGCTGGCGAAAGACAGCAAGGCAGGCCAGGCGCTGGCCGGTGCCGGGCTTACCGCGCCCGCGCTCAACACCGCGATCAATGAACTTCGCAAGGGCAAGAGCGCTGACAGCGCCAATGCCGAGGCATCGTATGAGGCGATGAAGAAATTCGCCCGCGATCTGACGCAGGCCGCGCGCGAGGGCAAGCTCGATCCGGTAATCGGCCGCGACGAGGAAATCCGCCGCACGGTGCAGATCCTCGCCCGGCGGACAAAGAACAATCCTGTGCTGATCGGCGAACCGGGCACCGGCAAGACCGCGATCGCCGAAGGCCTCGCGCTGCGCATCGCCAATGGCGATGTGCCCGACAGCCTGAAGGACCGCCGCCTGATGGCGCTCGACATGGGCTCGCTGATCGCGGGCGCGAAATATCGCGGCGAATTCGAGGAACGGCTGAAATCGGTGCTCGACGAGGTGAAGGGTGCCGAGGGCGAGATTATCCTGTTCATCGATGAAATGCACACGCTGATCGGCGCGGGCGCTGCGGAAGGCAGCATGGATGCCTCCAATCTGCTGAAGCCCGCGCTGGCGCGCGGCGAACTGCATTGCATCGGCGCGACCACGCTGGACGAATACCAGAAATATGTCGAAAAGGACGCCGCGCTCCAGCGGCGCTTCCAGCCGGTCTATGTTTCCGAACCCAGCGTGGAGGACACGATTTCGATCCTGCGCGGGATCAAGGAGAAATACGAACTCCACCACGGCGTGCGCATCACCGACAATGCCATCGTCGCCGCCGCCAGGCTTTCCGAACGCTACATCGCCGATCGCTTCCTGCCCGACAAGGCGATCGATCTGATGGACGAGGCCGCCAGCCGCATCCGCATGGAAGTGGAAAGCAAGCCGGAGGAAATCGAGACGCTCGACCGGCGGATCATCCAGCTCAAGATCGAGGAATCGGCGCTGGCAAAAGAGAGCGACGAGGCGAGCAAGGACCGCCTGCAGGCGTTGCGCGAGGAACTGGCCAATCTGGAACAGCAATCATCCGAACTGACCACCCGCTGGCAGAACGAGCGCGACAAGATCCACGCCGAGGCGAGGATCAAGGAAGATCTGGATGCGGCGCGGATCGAACTGGAACAGGCGCAGCGCAGCGGCGATCTCGCCCGCGCGGGCGAACTGCAATACGGCACCATCCCCGGCCTCGAAAAGGCGCTGGCCGAAGCGGGCACCCACACCGAAAACGCGCTGCTGAAAGAGGAGGTTACCGAAGACGATATCGCCTCTGTCGTCAGCCGCTGGACCGGCGTGCCGATGGAAAAGATGCTGCAGGGCGAGCGCGACAAGCTGCTCAAGATGGAAGACGTGCTCGGCCAGCGCGTGATCGGACAGGAAGCCGCGGTAAAGGCGGTATCCAAGGCGGTGCGCCGTGCGCGCGCGGGCCTGCAGGATCCCGGCCGGCCGCTGGGCAGCTTCCTGTTCCTTGGCCCCACCGGCGTGGGCAAGACCGAACTGACCAAGGCGCTGGCCGCCTTCCTGTTCGACGACGATCAGGCGATGGTGCGCATCGACATGAGCGAATTCATGGAAAAGCACGCCGTCGCCCGGCTGATCGGCGCGCCTCCGGGCTATGTCGGCTATGACGAGGGCGGCGTGCTGACCGAGGCGGTGCGGCGCAGGCCCTATCAGGTGGTGCTGTTCGACGAGGTGGAAAAGGCCCACCCCGATGTGTTCAACGTGCTGCTGCAGGTACTCGATGACGGGCGGCTGACCGACGGGCAGGGCCGGGTGGTGGATTTCTCCAACACGCTGATCATTCTCACCAGCAATCTGGGCAGCCAGTTCCTCTCGAATCTGTCGGAAGGGCAGAGCGTGACCGATGTGGAAGGTGAGGTGATGGATGTGGTGCGCGCCCATTTCCGTCCCGAATTCCTCAACCGGCTGGACGAGATCATCCTGTTCCACCGGCTGGGCATGGAACACATGGCCCCGATCGTGGAAATCCAGGTGGGGCGGGTGCAAAAGCTCCTGAAGGATCGCAAGATCGTGCTCGACCTTACCGATGGGGCGAAGAAATGGCTGGGGCGCGTGGGCTATGACCCGGTCTATGGCGCAAGGCCGCTGAAACGCGCGGTGCAACGCTATCTGGCCGATCCGCTGGCCGAGAAACTGCTGGCGGGCGAAGTGCCCGATGGCAGCCTGGTAAAGATCGACGAGGGCGACGGGCAATTGCTGTTCGCCATTGGTTGACCTGAGGCTCGTGCCTGCCATTGGCAAAGGCCATGGCGGGCACGGCCTTAGTGTGTGAATCTAGTCACAGTTACAACTAAAACACGAAAATCCCACGCCGACGCGCCCTGTCTTTTTGACAAGGGGCGAAGGCTATTGCAGTCATGGCAGCAGCGTAAGGGCCAACGCAGCTTACTCCTGCAGGTCTGTCGCATTGCGCAATCCGGGTTTAGTATGCCCGGTTCGCGCTGAACGATGAATGAATTGGGGCATCGGGAATGCGATGCCCGCAACAGGTGGACGGGACACATATGAAAAAGTTTCAGAAGAAGGCCCTGTCGGGCCTTGCCATTTCCGTATCTGCTGCAGCGCTGCTGGCAGGGGGTTCCGCTTTCGCACAGGATGCCAGCCAGGATGAGGTCGAGGAAGAGGAAATCGTCCTCGCCGACGCGGGTGCCACTGGCCAGGAAGAAGACCGGATCGTGGTGACCGGTTCGCGCGTCCGCCGCGCCGATACCTTCTCCAGCATTTCTCCGCTGCAGATCCTGTCCACCGAGGCCGCGCGCGATGTGGGTGAATTCGATGCCGCCGAAATCCTCCAGCGGTCCGAATTTGCTTCGGGCCAGCAGATTGACGCCACCTTCCAGGGCTTCGTGCTCAACAACGGTCCGGGCTCGCAAACGCTCGATCTGCGCGGCCTGGGTGCCGATCGCACGCTGCTGATGATCAACAGCCGCCGCCTCGCCCCATCGGGTGTGGAAGGCGCGCCGACCAACCCTTCGATCAACCTGCTGCCGACTTCGCTGATCGCACGGTATGACCTGCTGCTCGATGGCGCATCCTCGATCTACGGATCGGACGCGGTTGCGGGCGTGGGCAATATCATCTTGCGGGACGATCTGGACGGGTTCGAAGTCTTCGCCAGCGGCAACCTCAACGAACAGGGCGGGGGTGACGATTACACCATCTCCGGTTCGTGGGGCAAAAGCTTCAGCAACGGCTTCTTCGGCATCGGCGCGGAATACGCCCGGCGTGACGAAGTGCTGCTGGGTGATCGTGATTTCCTGGCTGGCTGCGATACGCATTTCGAAGTCGATCAGGACGGCAATTTCCACACCAATGACGTGCGCACCAACGCATTGACGGAGCAGCAAAGTGGCGGCACGATCCGCACCACGGTGCAGCCGTGCAAGCTCGATCGCCTCACCGGCCGTATTCAGGCCAATCAGACGCGTCTCGGCTCGATCTATTACGACACGCGCGATTTCGGGCTTGGCGTTCCGGGCAATACGGGCATCCCGTTCTTCTCCGAAGAAACCGATGCCTTCGGCCTGCCGGTGGACCGCGACGGGGATGGCCTGCGCGATGTGGACCTTTCCGAACGGACCCGCAACGGCAAGGATCTGGACGTATCCTTCATCAGCCCGCAGGACACATATAATGTGATGGCCTACGGTGAATATACCTTCGAAGGCGATCTCAACATCACCCCCTTCTTCGAAGCTATGTATAGCCGCGCCGAAGTGAAGGTGGAAAACAGCGGTGTGCCGCAGTTCTTCCCCTGGGTGCCGGCCTCCAATATCTTCAGCCCTTGCAACATCACCACCGCCAATGGCGTCGATTGCCGTTCGGCGGACAATGCGTTCCAGGGCTTTACCGATGGCGTGCCCCCCGCACTGGCCACCGGCACTTCGGTTGCCACACGGCCGATCCCCTCGATCCGGGGCGATCGCAACAATGTGGAAACGGTGCAGGAACATTACCGCGGCGTGCTGGGTGTGCGCGGCGATCTGCCGTTCATCAACGATAGCTGGAACTTCGAAGTATCGGGCGTCTATTCGCGCTCGGAAGGCTCTTCGATCCGCCGCGGCATTCGTGCCGATCGTCTGGCGCACGCGCTGGGCATCGATCCCACGGGCGATTTCAACAATGACGGCGAGGTCGACTTCAACGGTGACGGGATTGCCGACGATTACATCTCGCAGCCCGTCAGCCCGATGCTGGCGGACGGAGCCTGCGGCACGGCCTTTGCCAACCCCAATCTGCTCGCGCCCGATATCGGTCCGGGCTGCGTTCCGGTTAACCTGTTTGCCGAAAGCCTGTTCTTCCCCGGCCCGATCGGTGATCTGGCCACGCAGGCGGAACGCGATTATCTGTTTGGTGAGCGGACATTCGACACCACCTACGAACAGATCGTGCTCTCAGGCTTCGTTTCGGGTGAGGTGATCGAACTTCCCGCCGGCCCGCTCTCGCTCGTGCTCGGCGTCGAATATCGGGAGGACACGATCAATTCGCAGCCCGATTTCGTCGCTGCCAACGGCCTGTTCTGGGGCTTCTTTGCAGACTCCGGCGCGCAGGGCAGCAAATATATCATGGAAGGCTTCGGCGAATTGAACATTCCGGTGTTCGATGATGATTTCTGGGGCCAGTTCGAAGTGAACGCATCTGGCCGTATCACCGATGAAGAATTCTACGGCACCGAGGGCACCTATTCGATCAAGGGCGGCTGGCAGCCGATCCCGCAACTGCTGCTGAAGGCCAGCTACGGCACATCGTTCCGCGCGCCGAACCTGCGTGAAAACTTCCTCGCAGGCCAGTCGGGCTTCGGCAACATTACCGATCCCTGCGCGGTGCCTCAAACCGCCTATGATTCGATCAATGACGTGTTCCTGCCGCAGAACGACACGCGCGATCCTGTGGTGCTGGCAAACTGCCGCCGCGAAGGGCGCGATCCTACCCGCGTCGGCATCCAGCCGGGCATCAACTCGCTGGCGGTGCAGAGCGCCGAAATCACCAGCGGCGGCAGTCTCGAACTCGATCCGGAAACTTCGACATCCTTCACCACCGGCTTCGGCCTGACCGAAAGCTTCGGTGGGCTGGATGCCTCCTTCAACTTCAATTATTATGCAATCGTGGTGAAGGGCGCGATTGACGAGCCGACCGGCCAGTCGATCGTCAATGATTGTTTCCTGCGCGATGATCCCGAACGCAGCCGCCTGTGTGACTTCATCGGTTTCGATGGGGACACCACCGGTCGCCAACTGATCAACAGCGTGTTTGCCGGTTTTGTGAACGTGAACCGGGAAACGGTGCGCGGCATCGATCTCAACGCCACCTTCGGTTATGATATTCCGATGGGCGGGGAAGTGCTGGGGCTGGACCTCAACATGCGGGCTAACCATTTGATCGAACGCAGCACGACGGAGCTTGACGATCAGGGCAACCCCGACTTCGATGAGGACGCGGGTGAATTCGGCTTCCCATCGTGGACGGGCCGCGCCACCCTCACCGCCAGCTATAGCGATTTTGCCTTCACCTGGCAGACCCGCTGGATCGGCGACACGCAGCAACAGGCGGATGGCATCGATCCCCTGAGCGATGCCTGGGGCTACAACGCCGCGGGTGAATTCACCGGCTTCTTCTCCGATACCTGCCTCGGCAATGGCTCGCGCGATGCGCTTGGCAATCTGGATGGTATCGTGGCGGGTGACGGCAGGTTCTGTAGCGACGTCGGCTTCGCGGACGATTATTTCGTCCACACCGCGTCGGTCCGTTACAACCTCAACGAACGGATCGTGCTGCGCGCAGGCGTGACCAATCTGTTCGACAAGGATCCGCCGCTGATCGATACCAACGAAGTGTTCGGCGTTTCGAACATCTCGATCGGCAACGGCTTCGATCTCAACGGGCGTGAATTCTTCGGATCGCTCAACGTGAAGTTCTGATCCGCTCGTTCGGATAAAAAACACCAGGGAAAGGCCCCGCAGCTTCGGTTGCGGGGCCTTTTTTCGTGCGCGGCGCAGGATCGGGCGGGCGATTTCCCGTTCGCGCTTGCTTGACCGCGCGCCACCGGGCTTTAGGACCGCTGGCAGGATAGCGCCGCCGGATCGGCGGTGTGGCAATAATCGGGCATTTGGCAAGGAACGGGCATGAAGATCGACGCAAACCTTTCGGCAGTGGTAACCGGCGCGGCATCGGGGCTGGGCGAGGCGACCGCGCGGGCGCTGGCGGCAAGGGGCGCGAAGGTGGCGATATTCGACATGAACGCCGAGCGCGGTGAGCGTGTCGCGGCTGAAACCGGCGGTATATTCTGCCAGGTCGATGTGGCGGACGAGGCTTCGCTCGAAGCAGGCTTTGCCCGCGCGCGCGCCGCGCATGGGCAGGAACGCGTGCTGGTCAATTGCGCGGGCATCGCCACCATCGGCAAGCTGACGCGGCGTGATCGCGACAGCGGCGAAATCGCGCATCTGCCCTTCGATCTGTTCGCAAAGACCATCCGCGTCAATCTGATCGGCACCTTCCAGTGCATGGCCAAAGCGGCCACCGGCATGATGGCAGCAGATCCCGTGGGCGAGCAGGGTGAGCGCGGGGTCATCATCAACACCGCCTCGGTCGCGGCGGAGGATGGGCAGATCGGGCAGGTCGCCTATGCCGCATCCAAGGCCGGGGTGAAGGGCATGACGCTGCCTGTCGCGCGCGATCTGATGGGCGAGGGCATCCGCGTCAACGCGATCCTGCCCGGCATCTTCCACACCCCGATGATGGATAGCCTGCCCCAAAAGGCGCAGGCCGCGCTCGCCGCATCGGTGCCGTTCCCCAAACGGCTGGGCAAGCCGGAAGAATACGCCGCGCTCGCCTGCTTCATGATCGAGGCCGAATATATGAACGCCGAGACCGTCCGGCTCGACGGGGCGATCCGGATGCCGCCCCGCTAGGCGCGGCGGCGGGCAGAAAAAACGGGCGGGTTTTCAGGAAAGGCTGGCAGGCAATGGGGCAATGGCACATCGGTGTGATCGGCGGTTCGGGCCTGTATGAGCCCGGCGCGCTGGAAGATGCGCAGGAAATAACGGTGCGCAGCGCCTTTGGCGAACCATCGGGGCCGGTCGCCACCGGGCGGATCGGCGGGGTGCGCTTTTCCTTCATTGCCCGCCACGGCGCGGGCCATCGCCTGTCGCCCACCTATGTCAATTACCGCGCCAATGTGGATGTGCTGAAGCGCTGCGGGGTCACCGATCTTCTGGCGATTTCGGCTGTCGGCAGCCTGCGCGAAGATATCGCGCCGGGCGATTTCGTGATCGCCGACCAGCTGATCGATCGCACCGCCGGGCGCGAACGCAGCTTTTTCGGCAATGGCGTGGTCGCGCATGTGCCGCTGGCCGATCCGGTCTGCCCGCGGATGGCGAAGATGGCGGGCAAGGCGGCCGAACAGGCGGGGGCCAGCGTGCACCATGCGGGCACCTATGTCGCCATCGAGGGGCCGCAGTTTTCCACCCGCGCCGAAAGTCAGCTCTATCGCCAATGGGGGGCCGATGTGATCGGCATGACCGCCATGCCCGAAGCGCGCCTCGCCCGCGAGGCGGAACTGCCCTATGCGCTGGTGGGAATGGTGACCGATTACGATTGCTGGCGCGGGGCGAAGGAAGATGTCGATGTGGCCGAGATTCTGAAGGTCATGGCGGGCAACGCCGACAATGCCCGCGCCATGCTGGCCGAATTTGGCGCCGCCCTGCCAAAACAGCGCAAGGCCAGCCCGATCGACAGCGTGCTCGATACCGCGATCATCACCCCGCGTGACAAGTGGGATGCACAGGCCGCCGCCCGGCTCGATGCGATCGTGCGCCGTCTTCTTGCCTGATCGGCGCAGCAAGCGCAGTTTTCTTCGCCATTTTGCCTTCATGACAACAGAAACTTGCAAATCCGGCCAAATGTGGACAGAGTAGTTGCCTATGCAACCGACTGGCCGCCTCTCCCGTTTTCTCCCCTATCAGCTCTCGCTCGCCTCCAATGCGGTGAGTGGGCGGATTGCGATGGAATATCGCCAGCGATGGGGGCTGAGCATTCCCGAATGGCGGGTGATGGCGGTGCTGGGCGACAGCGGGGCGATGACGCAGCGCGAACTGACGCGGCGGACGCTGATGGACAAGGTGGCGGTAAACCGCGCCTGCAAAGTGATGGAAGAACGCGATCTGGCAAAGCGCACGCCCAATCAGCAGGACGGAAGATCGCATCTGCTCGATCTCACCCCCGCCGGGCGGGTCATGCACGGCGAGATCATGCCGCTGGCAGAAGAAATGGAACGCCGGCTGTTTGCCGGTTTCACCGCCGAGGAAGTCGCGCTGTTCCGCACCTTGCTCGAACGCGCCCGCCTTCAGGCAGAAGCCCTGGGTTGCGATGAACTTGCGGGTGGTTACGGCATAAAATAGCTTTCCGGCTGGCGGCCACCCGGCGCGCGCAATCACGTCTGCAGGACATCCTCCATTCCGGTTTCGCGCAAGGAAAACCCCGCAGGGCGCTGTGCCCTGCGGGGTTTTCCTTGCGCCCTGGGATGGCGGAGGTTTCGGTCTGCGGCGGGATTCAGGAGCCACTTCCCGGGGGGCCGTCGCCGGCGAAGGCATCGGCGATCGAACAGGCGGCCGGGCCAAGAATGACGATGAACAGCACCGGCAGGATGAACAGGATCAGCGGCACGGTCATGATCGCGGGCAGGCGCGCGGCCTTTTCCTCGGCGCGCATCATCCGCTCGTTGCGGAATTCGGCCGAAAGAACGCGCAGCGCCGATGCCAGCGGGGTGCCGTAACGTTCGGTCTGGATCATCGTGGTCACCACTCCGCGCACCGCATCCAGATTAACGCGATAGGCCAGGTTTTCGAATGCCTGGCGGCGTTCGGTGAGGAAGGCCAGTTCGATCGCGGTCAGCGCGAATTCGTCGCCCAGTTCGGGATAGCCACGGCCCAGTTCGCGGGCTACCCGGTTGAAGGCAGCGTCCACCGTCAGACCGGCCTCGGCGCAGATCACCAGCAGATCGAGCGCATCGGGCAGGCCCTTCTGGATCGCCTTTACGCGCTTGTTGGAGATATTCTTCAGATAGGTTTCGGGCCCCTTGTAGCCGGCGATCACCAGTGCGGCAAAGCCCATGAAGCGCTTTAGGCTGCCCCATTCGGGAAAGGTATCGGTCCAGTAGAATATCACCACGCCGAACAGGCCCAGCACTACCGGCAGCACCATGCGGGCAAAGATGATGAAGACCGCCCATTCCTTGTTGCGGAAACCGGCCTGCGCCAGCTTCTGCTGCACGTCCTTTACCTGCTCTTCCTGCAGGACGCGCATCCCTTTCAGCGTGTCCTTCACCTTTTCAGTGGTGTCGGTCTTGCGGACCAGACTCTGCCGCTTTCTGGTCGATTGCGTCAGCATGCCCGTCTTGAGCTCGTTTCGACGCTGGTTAAGCGCCTTCACGCGCTTGGCCATCGGATCGCGCACGGTAACCGCAGCGTAAATCGCCAGCAGCACCGCGGCCGCAGCCAGGCCGGCCAGGATCGAGCCGACGAGGATGACATCCACGCCGAGCAGGGTGGGATTGGTTGGTTGAGCGATCAAAAACATCATGGTGTATCCCCGCTCAGATCTCGAAGCTGACCATTTTGGCCATGATGAAGGCGCCGATGCCCATCCACACCAGCCCGAAAAGGCCGGTGATGATCAGCCGTTCGTCTTCGAAGAAGCCGCCGATATAACCCGGATTGATCCAGTAGATCATGCCGAACACGATAAAGGGCAGAGCGCCCACGATATAGGCCGAAGCCTTGGATTCAGAGCTCATCGCCTTGATCTTCAACTTCATCTGCGCGCGCTTGCGCAGCACGTCGGCAAGGTTGGACAGCGTTTCGGCAAGGTTGCCGCCGGTCTCGCGCTGGATCGCAAGGGTAATGACGAAGAACTGGAATTCGGCCGTGCCCAGCTTCTCTGCAGCTTCCTGCAGCGATTCCTCCATCGTCCGGCCAATCCGGATACGTTCCACCACCTGGCGGAACTCCACCCCGACCGGGCCAGGCACTTCCTGACCGACCACGCTCAGCGTCTCCGCCACTGGCAGGCCCGATCGCAGGCCGCGCACCAGCAGTTCGATGGCATCGGGGAATTTGGAGGTGAAGTTATTGGTGCGCTTCTTGATCGCGCGGTTGACGAGGAAATGCGGGATGCCCGCACCACCGATGATGCCGATGCCCAGCGCGAGCGGGGCCGAGCCGAGTTGCAGATAGACAAGGGCGGCAAAGACCACCGCAATTCCCAGCGAGACATAGAAGTATTGCGCTACCTTCCAGCCCTTGCCGGTGCGGTTTAGCCGGATCGCCAGCGCTTCCATGCGCGAGCCTGAGCCGGCCGCCTTGAACTGCTTGGGCTTGCGCGCGGCAATCGCCTTCTTGAGCTGGCTTTCGACCCTGTCCGTGGTGCTTTCGGAATGGCGGTAACGCAGTGCTTCAAGCCGCCTTTGGCTTTCCTTGCCCGGCGATTTGCCGTCCATCAGGGCATAGCCCAGGATCATCAATCCCATCAGGCCGCCGGCCACTAGCAGGAGCTGGATGATATTCATGATCCGCCTTCTCTAAAGTCTTGAGTCAAATTACCGGGCGATGGAGGCAGGCCGGCCGGTTGTCCGGCCCGCCTGCCTTTTGCGCGTTTCTATTCGGCAGGCTCTGCGGCGATTGCCTTGGCCTTGCCCTTCTTGTTCGCATTGCCCAGCAGCGATTTCAGGTCGAACTTGCCCAGCGACGGGGATTTCTTGCCGCGACCGGCCAGGCTGGCGCCGTCGTCATCGCTGACGCCGACGATAATCTTGGCAAGTTCACGCAGCGGGGCGACCGTGCGCGAGCCCTTGTTGGCTTCGATGAAGGTCTGCCCCAGTTTGGCTGCATTGGCGGCGGCCTTCTGGTCGAAGGCGATCTGAAGATCGATCTTGCGTTCGATCGAGGCTTCGAAATCGGCCTTGCTGATTTCCGCCGCGCCCGATTGCATCTTGTTGCACACGATCATCGGATGCGCGCCGGGGGCGTTCTGTTTCAGCCAGGAAAGGATGCGGATCGTATCGCGCGCCGATGCCAGCGTGAGTTCGGTAACCAGCGTTACCACGTTCACATCGGTCAGCAGATGCGGGAAGTTGATCAGCATGTTGCGCGGCAGGTCGATCACCGTCATGTCGAACGCCTGGCGGAATTCCTCCTCCAGCTGCACGAAGGCGGTGCCATCGGTCATCAGCGGCGAATTGATCGGCGCTTCGGCCGACATGATCGCCAGATTATCGTTCGCACGGATCATCGCGCGTTCGATGAACAGCCCATCGATCCGGCTGGGGTTCTCGATCGCATCGGTCAGGCCGCGGCCCGGTTCCAGATCGAGCGCCAGCGCGCCGGTGCCGAAATGCACATCCAGATCGAGCAGCGCGGTCGAACGTTCGTGTTCGATCGAAAACAGCCACGCCAGCGATGTGGCAATGGTGGAAGCGCCAACCCCGCCGCGCGTGCCGACGATGGCGGTAGCGACATGTTCGCGTTCGCCGTCGCCATCATTGTTGCGGGGGGAAGAGAACACCGACTGCGCCTGCGTCAGCGCATCACGCACCGCATTGGCCGAAAGCGGCTTCAGCAGGTAATCGTGGATCCCGCTGGCAAGCAGATCGCGATACAGGCGCACATCGTTTACCTGGCCCACCGCGATCACCACGGTGCCCGGTTCGCAAACTTCGGCCAGCGCGTTGATGTCGTTCAGCGGATCGCCGCTTTCCGACAAATCCACCATCAGGATCGCCGGGCTGGCCGAGATCGACAGCGATTGCACCGCATTGCGCAGTCCGCCCTTGTTGCACTTTTCGGGCTGCCAGCCCATTTCGATGACCACCGGACGCAGGGCATCAAGCGCGCCGTCGTCGCAGATATAGGCCGAGAACGGCTCGCGATTGCTGAGCGGTCCGGTTTTCCATTGTGCGCTCATCGGATCAATCCCCTTCAGTCGTGACTTGCGGCAGCGTGGTGCCGCCGTTGCCGGTCGGCGTGGCATTGCGGTAGGCGTCGATGGCGCGGTTCGATGTCAGGACCACGGTTTCGCCGGTGCCGCTGGCACCTTCGAGCAGGTGTTCCGGATCGGCCACCATCGCCGCGATATTGCTGTTCACCGCGCAACCGTAACCGGTGGAGGTGTGGTTGCCGCGCTGGAAGCCGTATTCGCTATCCCAGATCGGGCAGCCCGGGACATGCGCCGAAGAACGGCTCACCACCACGCGCACATTGCCGGGGTCCATGTAGCCCTGGGTTACCGGCGCGCCATCGCTCACCAGAATGCCGAAACGGCTGGCTACGGCGGCAACATCCTCGCGCACGGCGGGGCTTTTGGCCGGGTCGTCCACCGCGATCCTGTCACCATAGCGCAGGTCGAGCGTTTCGAACCAGTCGGCCAGCCGCGCCTGTTCGGGCACCGTCAGGCCGGATCCGCCGCTGGCGAGATCGAGCGCGAAATTCTGCCGTTCGACAACCGGCTGGTTGATCGATTCGAGCGACATGTTGTGCGAATCACCGCCGCCCATCGTGCCGCAGGCGGAAAGGCCGAAGCCGAGCGAGAGCGCCAGCGCCGTGGCGGCAAGGCGTTTGTTACGATTGGTCATGGCGATCACTCTCCGTCGTTGATGCTGAAGCCGG
>JBGSLI010000385.1:0-2162 GCA_041740775.1 Alteraurantiacibacter sp.
GGCCGGGGCGATCAATGCGGGGTTGCTGGCAGCAGCCATTCTGGCAACCAACGACGCGGCCCTGGCGGCCCGCCTGGCGGCGTGGCGGAAAGCGCAGACCGATGCCGTGGCGGAAACGCCGGACGCATCTTGAACACAAACCAGATGCCGACAACCCTATGATAGCACCGGGCGCGACCATCGGCATTCTGGGCGGCGGGCAGCTTGGCCGGATGCTGGCGATGGCCGCCGCGCAGTTGGGCTATCGCTGCCATATCTACGCGCCCGAAGCAGACAGCATCGCTGCCGATGTCGCCGCCGCATTCACCTGCGCAGGCTGGCATGACAGCGCGGCGCTGGGCGCATTTGCCGTAGACTGCGATATCGTCACCTATGAATTCGAGAATGTCCCGGTAGCCCCGCTCGCCGCCATCCCGACAGACCGGCTGTTTCCCGGCACGCGCGCGCTGGAAGTGGCGCAGGACCGGGTGCGCGAAAAGAATTTCGTGCTCGAAATCGGCGGCCGTCCCGCGCCCTTTGCCGCGGTTGATAATGACAGCGATCTGGCCGCTGCGGTGGACAGAGTGGGCGTGCCCGGCATCCTCAAGACCCGGCGCGACGGCTATGACGGAAAGGGCCAGTGGATGATCGCCCGCACCGCCGATGCCCATTCCATCCGCATTCCGCAAAACGGCTGCGTTTACGAAGCCCTGGTGCGTTTCGAATGCGAATTCTCGGTCATCCTGGTGCGCGGGCAGACGGGCGAGGTAGCTTTCTGGGATTCGCCCTGCAATCGTCATGAAGGCGGCATATTGTCGCACAGCGAACTGCCCGCCCCCGCCATCGTCGGACAGCAATTGGGCGAAGCGCGCGCGCTGGCGCAGAAGCTGGCCGAAGCGATGGGCTATGTCGGCGTGCTGACCTGCGAATTCTTTGCCACGGCGGATGGCCCGGTGTTCAACGAAATGGCCCCGCGCGTCCACAATTCGGGACACTGGACGATAGAGGGCGCGGTCACCAGCCAGTTTGAAAACCATATCCGCGCGATCTGCGGTCTGCCGCTGGGAGATACTTCCAGCCTGGCGGAGCGGATCGTGATGGACAATCTGATCGGCGCACGCGCGCTCGATATCGCCGCGCATCTGGCCGACCCGGCGGCGCATCTCCATCTTTACGGCAAGGCCGAAGCGCGCGAAGGGCGCAAGATGGGCCATGTCACGAAGGTGGGCTGAGGCGTGACGGGGCAAGTGATGTTCATCGTCGCCCGCGCCACCAATGGCGTGATCGCGCGCGATGGCGCCGTGCCCTGGGCGATTTCGGAAGATCTCAAGCGGTTCAAGGCGCTGACGATGGGCAAACCCATGATCATGGGCCGCAAGACCTTTGACAGCCTGCCCGGCGTGCTTCCCGGCAGGCGGCATATCGTGCTCACCCGACAAAGCGGCTGGCGCGCAGAGGGGGCCGAAGTGGCGCATTCGCCCGCAGAGGCGCTGGCACTGGCGGGGCAAGGCGATGTGGCGGTGATCGGCGGGGCGGAAATCTTTGACGCCTTGTGGGAACAGGCAACCATGTTCGAACTGACCGAAGTGTTCGAAGATACGAAAGGCGATATTACCATGCGTTCTCCCGCCGATGATCCTTCCTGGCGCGAGGTCACGCGCGAAAGCCGGGCTGCTGCGGGCGGCTTCCCCCCGTTTGATTTCGTCACTTTCGAGCGGCGCGCGTGAAGGGCCGCATCGCCCGCTGGCTGGCCATTGCGCTGCTTGCAGGCGCAATCGGCTTCTTCGTATTTGCTCCTGGCATCGTCGAGCGGGACATGAATGTGGTGGACGGCAAGCCGCTGCCCGAAATCTCCGCGAGAGCGCGCGCATTGCACGCCAGCCTCACCATCGTCGATCTGCATTCGGACACGCTGCTGTGGAAGCGCGATCCGCTGGAGCGCAGCAATCGCGGCCATATGGATCTGCCCCGGCTGATTGAAGGCAATGTCGCCCTGCAGGTTTTCTCCAGCGTCTCAAAATCGCCCGCCGGGCTCAATTTCGATAGCAATTCGGCCGATGCGCGCGACAATATCACCGTGCTGGCGATTGCGCAGTTGCAGCCCATGCCGACATGGTTTTCGCCGTTCGAACGCTCGGCGTGGCACGCGCGTCGGCTCGAACAGGCGGCAGGCGCGGCTCCCG
>JBGSLI010000386.1:0-2518 GCA_041740775.1 Alteraurantiacibacter sp.
GCGCCGACGGGCGGGCCCTTGGCCTCCACGCTCACGCCGTGGGTGGCATCGGGAAGGCCGCGCGCTATCAGGGCAAGGCGGCGCGGGGTGGACCATACGATGATCTCGCCATCCGCAACGCCCGCCGCCTCCATTTCCCGCCGGAACAGCTTCTCCAGCTCTGCCCGCGCACCCGCCTGCATCCGCGCGGGGATTTCCTCGCAGCGCAGTTCGAGGAGGAAGGCGGTCATGCTCCCGCCCCCCCGTCATTACGAGGCGCCGCAGGCGACGCGGCAATCCAGTCCAACCCTATCGCATTTGCGCAACGGCAGGACTGGATTGCTTCGCTACGCTCGCAATGACGATGGGAGGGCATCACAGCACCCACTCCGGATAATCGGCCTGCCATTGCGGTGTCATCAGCTCGGCGTATTTCTCGGCAGAACCGCGCGCCAGATCGCGCACCCGGCCCATGTAGCTGGCGCGTTCCTGCACCGAAATCACCCCGCGCGCCTGCAACAGGTTGAAAATGTGGCTGGCTTCCACCGCCTGTTCATAGGCGGCAATCGGCACATCGGCGGCCAGCGCGTTGCGGCATTCGGCCTCGGCCTTGCTGAACAGATCGAACAGCGCAGCCGTATCGGCCACTTCGAAGTTCCATTTCGACATCTGCTTCTCGTTTTCGAGAAACACCTGCCCATAGGTGTAGCCACGGCCGTTGAAATCGAGATCGTAAACATTGTCCACGCCCTGGATATACATCGCAAGGCGTTCCAGCCCGTAGGTCAGCTCGCCCGCCACCGGCTTGCAGTCGAACCCGCCCATCTGCTGGAAATAGGTGAACTGCGTCACCTCCATCCCGTCGCACCACACTTCCCAGCCCAGCCCCCAGGCGCCCAGCGTGGGGCTTTCCCAATCGTCCTCCACAAAGCGGATATCGTGGCGCAGCGGATCGACGCCGATGGCAGCGAGGCTTTGCAGGTAAAGTTCCTGAATATCGGGCGGGCTGGGTTTCAGGATCACTTGATACTGGTAATAATGCTGGAGCCGGTTGGGGTTTTCGCCATAGCGGCCATCGGTCGGGCGGCGGCTCGGCTGGACGAAGGCGGCGTTCCACGGTTCCGGACCCAGCGCGCGCAGCGTGGTGGCGGGGTGAAACGTGCCCGCGCCCATGCGCATGTCATGAGGTTGCAGGATCAGGCAGCCCTGCGCGCTCCAGAAATCGTGCAGCGCCAGGATCATGTCCTGAAAACTGGTTTTCGGCTTGCGGTCCATGGCCGGGCGCAATGGCGTATGGCTTGGTGAGCGTCAATGCCGGGCGCGCATCGGGCTTGACAGGCGACACGATTGCAGGGCCAGATAGGCGGCATGAACACCCGTTTCCTGCGCCGCATCACGCCGCTTTTCGCCGCCCTTTTGCTGGCCGTTCCGGCACTGGCGCAGGATAGCAGCGCCAGCCAGTTTTCCGCACAATATTCCTTCACGCAGGATTACGAGCCCGCCCCCGCGCTGTGGCAATTGGCCGATGATGATACCACGATCTATCTGATCGGCACTTTCCATTCGCTACCGCGCGGCTTCCGCTGGCGCAGCGCGCGGCTGGATGCGATTATCGAACAGGTCGATGTGCTGGTGGTGGAAAGCAGCGAATTCGGCGATCAGGGCGTTGGAATCGATGTCGATGCCAAGCTGGCCGCGCGGCTGGAACGCCGCCTGCCCACCTCCAGCCGCCTGTCCGCCACCGCCGGTGCGCGCTGGCGCAGGCTGATCGGGATGTCGGGGATGGAGTTCGATGCAATCGATTCGATGCCTGTGCTGCTCGCGCTGCTGACGATGGGCATGTCGGGCGGCACATTCGATCTCTCCTCCACCGAACATGGCGTGGAAACCGTGCTGGAACGCGAATTCCTGCGCCGCGACCGGCCTATCCTGACGATCGAGGACCCCGGCGGGGTGATGTATTCGCTGCTGCGGCTGGACGGATCGGATCTGGTGGGCGAACTGGAAGCCAAGCTTTCCGCATGGGACGGCAAATCGCCGGGACATTTCTTCAATGCGGGTTTCGTCGAGCAGACCGGCGATGCCTATTGGGAAGAAGAACACAATTGGGCGCGCGGCAAGGTGGCCGATCACTTCGACATGGGCTTTGGCGATGGGCCGATCGGGCGCGCCTTCGATCACAATCTGCTCGGCCGCCGCAACGCCGCCTGGGCCGCCTGGCTGGAGGCACGGCTGGACGTGCCCGGCACCGCGCTGGTGGCAGTGGGATCGGGCCATTTCGAAGGCGAGGAATCGCTGCTGGCGATGATCGATCGGCGCGGGCTGGTGGCCGAGAGGATCGAGTGATTCGCGCTTTTCAGCACGCTGATTCGGCTGTCATCGGCAAAATTCCTCGACGCGTTTCACTTGGAAATATCCTTTTATTTTCTCCCTACAATCAGAGGTTTGCAGAGCATATTGTCGCGTTATAGTGACTTTGTGTAAGGTAGTGTTGACAACGTCAGTGACGCGCGACATAAAGTAAGGGCAACCTGACATA
>JBGSLI010000387.1:0-15893 GCA_041740775.1 Alteraurantiacibacter sp.
CCGCCGCAGGGCGGCCCGACCGAGCTTGCCCCTCCCCCCGAACCCGAAACGCGCGAGGTCTTCGTGCGCGTCGCCTTCCGCACGGCGGGGCCGCGACAAGTCTCGCCTCCGGGTCCCTAGAACTCGCGCGGCACCTGATCGAACATCGCCTTCACCGCCGGGCGCTGATTGATCTGGGCGATCCAGCGGACAAGGCCAGGCGTATCGTCAGGGTTCACCAATTCGGCAAACCCGTTCTGCATCCCGTTGGCGATGGCGAAATTGCCGATATCTGCCAGCGAATAGACCCCGCCCGCCAGCCATTCATGGGCCTGTAGGTGATCGTCCAGCCGCCGCACGGATACGGCGATCCGGCGCATTTCCTCGTCCAGTAACTCCTGCGGGAATCCCTCGCGCGCGCGGCGCCATTTCACTTGTTGTTCGGGAACGGGGATGCGCGCCACCACCGCATTGAATTCGGCATCGGAAAGGCCCGCCACCATCTTGCTGACGTGGCGGTGCCAGCCGATGGTGGAAACGCACCAGCAGAAATATTCGTCCACCCATTTGGTCCACACGCGCATCTGCGCCACGTCGAAATGGCTTTCGGGCCGCAGCTTGACCTGCGTGGGGTGGGCATCCTCCAGATATTCGCAGATCACCGTGCTTTCGGTGATGATCTTCCCGTCATCATCCAGCGCGGGAACCTGCCCGCGCGGATTGATCGCCTTGTACCATTCCGAATGATGTTCAAACTTCGCCGGATTGAGCAGCCGGTGTTCGAATTCCAGCCCCTTTTCATACAACGCCAGTGTGGGCTTGAGCGAATTGGCCCCGGGGCCGAAACTGTAGAGCGTGAGCATGGTCTTCTCCCCTTCGCGCGCTTTTCCGGCGGATCAATACAGCAGCAGATCGGCCACTTCTTCGCGCCAACGCGCTTCGCCGGGCGCGGCCAGCGCGTCAAGATCGCCCGGCAGGCCCCCATCATCGTCCACCCATTGGCGAAGGCCCGGCCCGCCATTGATCACGTCTATCGCCAGCAGGCCCTCGGTATATTCGTAACGGAAATCGCCGCCGCGCCACAATGGATAATCGGGATAAAGGCGGCGGATGGCCTTGAAGGCCAGCGCCTGAAGCCGCCACGGGCGGAAGGCATCGTGATTGTAGAAATCCCCTTCGGCGTGGATCATCAGGGCGTTGCAGAGCTTTCCCGCGTGCTTGTGAAAGGTCGGCTCGAACCAGCAATCGCGCAAGGCGCAGCCTTCCAGCCAGCCGGGCGCGAAGCGGTGCATTTCCGCCAGCACCGCGCGCGCATCGACATCGGGCGCGCCGAACAATATTTCCAGCGGGCGAGTGGTTCCGCGCCCCTCACTCAGCGTCGCGCCTTCGATCATCACCGTCCCGGCATAGGCGCGCGCCATATTGAGATTGGCGGCATTGGGGCTGGGATTGATCCAGATCCGGCTTTCGGGCCAGCCGCAACCCGGCCCTTCGGGCAGCCAGTGGTGCATCTCGATCACTTGATAATCCACATCCAGCCCGAAGTGGCGGATGAACCAGTGGCCCATTTCCCCCATCGTCAGCCCGTGGCGCATCGGCATCGGCGCCGCACCCACAAAGCTTTCGTGCCCCGGCAGCAGCAATGTGCCTTCTACCGGGCGCCCCGCAGGATTGGGGCGATCGAGCACCCACACGCTCTTGCCGTGACGGGCGGCTTCCTCCAGCAGATAGAGCAGCGTGGTGACGAAGGTGTAGATGCGGCAGCCAAGGTCCTGCAAATCGAACAGGAACACATCTGCGCTGGACATCATCTGCCCGCTGGGGCGGCGCACTTCGCCGTAAAGCGAAAAGATCGGGATATTGTATTGCGGATCGGTCTCGTCCGCAGTTTCCACCATATTGTCCTGCTTGTCGCCCTTCAGCCCGTGCTGCGGGCCAAAGGCGCTGGTGACATTCACCCCGGCGGCGATCAGCGCATCGAGGCTGTGGGTGAGATCCGCCGTCACCGAAGCGGGATGCGCCACCAGCGCCACCCGCTTTCCTTCGAGCGGCTTTCTCAGCGCGGGTTCGGCAAGCAGCCGGTCGATTCCGAATTTCATGCAGCGCGGGTTCGCGCAAGTGCGCCCGTGAAGCAAGCCGGATCGTGAAAATCGGGTTCATCCTTGGTGTGGGACAAGGCCCAGAAGCTCTTCACCCCGCCCGCTTCCTCGATCACCGCCGCCAGTCCGATCGCGCAGGGCGCTTCGGGCACCTGCGCGCGCGGCAGTGCGGCATCGAAGATCGCGATCGCCTGCCCCATCCGCATGGCGCAATCGGGTTCACGCGCGAAGGGGCGCTGCACCATGCCTTCGCGGTAATCGGCAAAATCATACGCCGCCCAGCGTTCCGAAGGCGAGAGGTTGAATTCGCAATAGGCAGGCGTGCCGTTCCTGGGCATCATGAACAGTTCAAAGCAGGTGGTCTGCCACAGATTGTCCGCCCGCCCCTTTCCCGCAAATGGCGGGATCACCATCTTGCCGGGGCCATCGATCCGCCAGCGCACGCGCAGCCAGTTGTCGGTTAGCGAAAGCACGCGCGCTTCCACCTTGCGGACTGCCAAAGGGCGGTGCGCTGCATGGGCGACCAGTTCATGCGTTTGCAAGCAAGGTTCCTCGTGCTACGCGCCGCCACCCAGGAAAGAGGCCCCGATATCCCGAAATGACGACGTTCAATTCCGATTTGCTGCGCCTGCTCAATGAACGCGGCCATGTCCACCAGATCACCGATGCAGCGGGACTGGATGCCCTTGCCGCGCGACAAACCGTGACCGGATACGTCGGCTTCGATCCCACCGCGCCATCGCTGCATATCGGCAACCTTGCATCGATCATGTTGTTGCGCCGGGTCCAGCAGGCGGGCCATCGTCCGATCGTCATCATGGGTGGCGGCACCGCCAAGGTGGGCGATCCCAGCGGCAAGGACGAAACGCGCCAGATGCTGACCGATGCGGTGCTGGCCAGCAACATCGCCTCGATCGAGGACAGCTTCCGCCGCATCCTGCGCTTTGACGCAAGCGAAACCGGGGCGCTGCTGATCAATAACGACGCATGGCTGAGCAGGCTGGGATATATCGAACTGCTGCGCGAAGTCGGCACGCATTTCACCATCAACCGGATGCTCACTTTCGATTCGGTGAAGCTGCGGCTCGACCGGGAACAGCCGCTGACCTTTCTCGAATTCAATTACATGATCATGCAGGCCTATGATTTCATGAAGCTGGCGCGCGATTACGGATGCCAGTTGCAGCTTGGCGGCAGCGATCAGTGGGGCAATATCGTCAACGGCATCGAACTTGCGCGGCGGATGGACGGCAAGGAAGTCTATGGCATCACCGCACCGCTGATCACCCGCGCCGACGGCTCCAAGATGGGCAAATCGGTGTCGGGCGCGGTGTGGCTGAACGAAGCGCAACTGCCCGCGTATGATTTCTGGCAATACTGGCGCAACACCGATGATCGGGATGTGGGCCGGTTCCTGAAGCTGTTTACCGATCTGCCGCTGGATGAAATCGCCCGGCTGGAAGCGCTGGAAGGCAGCGAGATCAACGCCGCCAAGGTGGTGCTGGCAGATGAGGTGACACGGCTGGTGCGCGGCGAAAGCGCCGCCACATCGGCGCGCGCTACTGCCGAACAGACCTTTGCCGGGGGCGGCATGGGCGATGATCTGCCGGTGCTGGAAATCCCCGCAGAAGGCATCCGCGTGGGCGCGGCGCTGACCGCGCTCGGCTTCACCGCATCCAACGGCGAAGCCAAGCGCAAGATCGCCGAAGGCGCGGTGAAGCTGGACGGCGCGGCGGTGGACGACCCCGCCTTCCTGATCGAACCGCCCGAAGCGGGAATCGAAATGCGACTCAGCCTGGGCAGAAAACGCCACGCGATCCTGCGCCCGGCTTAACCCGGGAACGATTTTACACAAAATCCACCATTTGCTGCGACAAGGCCAGACCGACCAGTGACCTAGGAGTTTGGCGAGACATGGCAGGCGGCGCACAATTGTCCGTAACCGATTTGCGGCGGGCTTCGCGGCATCCGGTCGATTTTCCCGTGATCGCCGAGCATTTGCTGCACGGCGATGTCCGGCTGCATGTGGCGAATATCTCCGCGCACGGCTTCATGATCGATCAGGCGGAAAATATCGTTCGCGGTGATCGGCTGATCATCCGCCTGCCCGCTTTGGGCCGGATCGAGGCCTATTGCATCTGGGTGGCCGATGATCGCGCGGGCTTTCAGTTCGAGCGGATCATCCGCCTCGACGATTTCCAGACGATGATCGCCGAAATGCAGCCCAACCCCGCCTTGCGCCGCCGGAGCTAGCGCCAGGCGTAATCCGGAGCAATAACGGGCATTTCTCTGCTTCTGCGGCCGATGCTGGCCGTGCCGCCATGCAAGCACTCCATCCTCTGTCCCGCTTTCGCCCATTGCCGCAGCATTGCGCCTGCTGGCTGGTGCATGAAGCGTTTCGATGCAGTGCTATCGATAGAATGGGGTTCATTGTCTTGCGCTCTCCGCCTAGTTGCGCAGCGCAAGGAGAACTACATGAGCCGTGTTACCGATGTCCGCTATGTCGGATATGCCGTGCCCGATCTGGCGGCCGAGCGCGCCTTCTATCTCGATCAGTGGAAGCTGAAGCTGGTGGCCGAAGAAGCCGGCCTGACCTATTTCGCCACCCAGGGGCATGACGAATTGTATGTCGTGCGGCTGCGGCAGAGCGATGTGCGGCGGGTGGATGTGGTGGCGCTGGCAGCAGACAGCCGCGCCGATGTGGACGCGCTGCACGATCAGGTGGCCGCTTCGGGCTGCCAGATCATCTTCGCCCCGCGCGATCTCGATACGCTGGGCGGCGGTTACGGCTTCCGCTTCTTCAACCCCGACGGGATCGAGATGGAGATTTCCAGCGATGTGGCGCGCGGAAGTGCGCGCCAGCTGAAAGAGCGCGAGGCGGTGCCCGAAAAGATCAGCCACGTGGTGTTCCATTCGCCCCGGCACAAGGAAATCACCCAGTGGTTCATCGATGTGCTGGGCTTCCGCCTTTCGGACTGGATCGGCGATTTCATGAGCCTGATCCGCTGCAATCACGCGCACCACCGGATCGCCTTCCTGCCCGGCCCCGCCTGCCTCAACCACATCGCCTATGACATGCCCGATGTGGACGAGATGATGCGCGGATTGAAGCGCCTGCGCCGCGAAGGGTTCGATACCGTATGGGGCCCTGGCCGCCATACCGCAGGCGACAATACCTTCGCCTATTTCGTCACGCCCGCAGGCTTTGCGGTCGAATACACATCCGAACTGGAAGAAATCGACGAGGCGAACTGGGAGCCGCGCACCTTCACCCCCGCGCCCGATATCATGGACCAGTGGGGCATCGGCACCGGCGGCCCGCAAACCATGCCCCGGCCCGAGCCCGATGCCGGGCTGTTCACCCCTTCAGGAGTATAGATTTTGGCGCTGTTCGAACCCTTTCCCAATTACGTCTGGAACCTTGGCGTTTCCATCGCGCTGGAAAACGGCGGCAAGATCGGCGAAATCGTCGATATCATCGCGCCGCTGATGGCCAAGGCCGAGGCTGGCGAGGATGCCAATACCGCCGACTTCATGCGCGAATGGGTGGCAATGGCGGACAAGCTGACCGGGCTGGCCGAGGAAGATCTGGCCCTGGGCCGCGAATTTTCGGCGGGCAACAAACTGAAGCGCAGCGCCATTTATTACCAGACCGGCGAACGGATGCAGGCGCATGGTTCGCCGGGGCGGATGGAAACCTATCAGAAGGCGATCGGCAATTTCCTGCGCGGCACAAGGCTGGCGGGCGATCCGGTAAACCTTGTGAAAATTGGCTATGAAGACAAGGAAATATCCGGCCTGTTCCACCGCGCTCCGGTGGATGGCCCGGCGCCCTGCGTGGTCTATTGCAACGGGCTGGATTCGATGAAGGAAATGCTGTGGATGGGCGGCTTTCCCTATGCCATGGCAAAGCGTGGCATCCATACGCTGTGTGTCGATCAGCCGGGCACGGGCGATGCGCTGCGGGTGCACGATCTGCCTGCCACCCCGCATTCGGAAAAATGGGCGAGCAAATGGGTCGACTGGCTGGAGACGCAGGATTGCGTGAAAAACGACGCCATCGGCATGACCGGCATTTCCTTGGGCGGCCATTTCGCCCCGCGCGCGGTAGCCTATGAACCGCGCTTTGCCAGCGGCGCGGCCTGGGGGGCGAACCACAATTGGCACGAAGTGCAATACAAGCGCATGAAGCGCGAGGGCGAAAACCCCGTGCCGCATTACTGGCAGCACGTCTTCTGGGTATTCGGCGCGCGCGACATGGAGGATTTCCTCGAAAAGACCAGAGACATGAATCTGAACGGCCATATGGACCGGATCAAGGTGCCCTTCCTTGTCACCCACGGCGTGCAGGACCGGCAGATTTCGCCCGATTACGCCAGTCAGACCTATGATCAGCTGGTGAATTCTCCGCGCCGCGAACTCAAATGGTTCACTCCGCGCGAGGGCGGGGTGGAGCATGTGGGCGCGGACAACCACGCCTTCGCTATCGATTACATCGCCGATTGGTTTGCCGAAACGCTTGGTGGAAAGACGGCGGCCTGATGGCCCCGCCCAATCGCCCGCCGCCGCGCGAATTTACCGTGCTGGCCAGCGCCAATGTCACGCCCAATCTGCTGCGCATCACGCTGGGGGGCGATGGCGTGGAGGATTTCCCCGCAAACAGCGCGGGCGGATATCTCAAACTGCGGCTGCCGGGGGATGACGGCAGGCTGGCGGTGCGCACCTACACCATCCGCAACCAGCGCGCCGATGCGCTGGAGGTGGATTTCGCGCTGCACGCACAAACCGCTACGGGCCACGCGGGGCCGGCCACGCAATGGGCGATGACGGTGCAGCCGGGATGCAGCATCGAGGCAGGCGGACCCGGCCCGGCCAAGCCATTGCCGCCCGGCCATGATTTTTATCTGATCGCGGGCGACATGACCGCGCTGCCTGCCATTGCGGTCAACCTTGCCGCCCTGCCCGCCGATGCGCACGGGCTGGCGGTGATCGAGGTGATGGACGCATCCGACGAGCAGGAACTGGCGAAACCCGACGGGGTCGAAATCCGCTGGCTGGTGGTGCCACAACCCGGATCGCAGCCCGATGGACTTGCGGCCGTTTTGCGTGACTTCGGATGGCCCGATGGCGATATATATGCTTGGTGCGCCTGCGAATTTTCCGCGATGCGGGCGGTGCGCAAATATCTGCGCGACGAGCGCGGGCTCGGGCCTGACCGGCTGTATATCTCCTCCTACTGGAAATCGGGCCTGACCGAGGAGGACCACAAGCTGGCCAAACGGCAGGACGCCGAAGCGCAGCCCGGCTGACGCGCCGCTTCAGTAGCGATCGGAAAAATAGGACCGGTTGTCCTGCCGATAGCTGCCCAGCGGAGAGGTCAGCATCTGCGCGTTCCACGCGTCCCACTGCGCGCGCAGGCGACGGAATGTGTCAGGCTCGGCATCCTTGCGATCGGCCCGTTCGCGCGGATCGAGCGCGAGGTTGAACAAATGCTGCTCGTCGCCGATGGCGAGGTATTTCCACTCGCCGCTGCGCGCTGCCGCCATGCCGCCGCTCGATGCCATGCGCCAGAACAGCGTCCGTTCAACCGGCGCGGCACCGTCGAACAATTGCGCGCCGATGTTCATGCCATCATACATGCCCGGCGCAATCGCACCTCCCGCCATCGCGGCGAAAGTGGGCAGGAAGTCCATCGAAATCGCCACTTGCTCGCTCACCGATCCCGCCGCAATCCGCCCCGGCCATTGCGCCAGCAGCGGAACGCGGATGCCCCCTTCGAGCAGTTCGCCCTTCACGCCCACGAATGGCCAGGTATCGCTGAAACGTTCGCCGCCATTGTCACTGGTGAAGACGATCAGCGTATTTTCCAGCTCGCCGCTCGCGCGCAGCGCGGCCAGAACCTTGCCCACATTATCGTCCATCGCGCCGACCATATTGGCATAGGTTTCCAGCGATCCGCCCTCGAAATGCATGAAGTTGCCCAGCGTGCGCGCCACCACTTCATCCTCGCGCCCTTCCCACGGCCAGTGCGGCGCGGTGAAATGGAGCGAAAGGAACAGCGGGCCGGTTTTCTCGCGGATCACCCGCACCGCCTCGTCACCGAACAGATCGGTAAGGTATCCCGCGCGCGCGATCTCTTCATTGCCCTGCATCAGCCCCACGCCGATATCGCGCCCGCCCATCACGGCATGGTGGCGGAAATAGTCGACCCCGCCCGGAACGATGCCGAAGAAATGATCGTAGCCATGCGTGAGCGGGTTGTGCAGCGGCGGGTTGCCGAGGTGCCATTTGCCCACCAGCGCGGTCTGATATCCCAGTTCGCGCAGCACTTCGGGCATGGTTCGCCATTCGTGCGGCACGCCGATATCCGGGGGCGATCCGGGGCCGATCGGCTCCTCCAGCCCGGCGGCAAAGCGATATTGATAGCTGCCCGTCAGCAGGCCCGTGCGCGTGGGCGAACAGATCGAGGAATTGGCATAACCCTGGGTGAAGAACCGCCCGTTGGCGGCCAGCGAATCGATGTGCGGCGTGCGGTTCATCCGCGATCCGGTGCAGCCGAGATCGGCATAGCCCAGATCATCTGCCATGATGAAGATGATGTTGGGCAGGTCCTTGCTCGCCGCCTTCAGCATTCCAGGCATTCCCGCCAGCGCGGCAGAAGCGGTGGCAGTGGCGAGCAACCGGCGGCGGTCGAGCATCTTCAATCTCCCGAAGTCATTGGATACGGCAATAGCAAAAGGGGCGGCGACACGTCACCGCCCCATTGCTTGTGCCATCAGGTCACCGTCAGAATTCGAAGCCGAGCCTTACCCCGACAACCCGCGCGGTCAGGCCAGCCACCGGCCATGCGCGCACGCCGCCGTCCGCAATCCCGGCAAAGGTGCTGGGCAAGAGCGCGGTCGGTTCGCGTTCCTTGGTCAGATTGCGCACGAAGACCGAAAGGTTCCACGCCCCGTCGGCATCGCGCAGGCCCAGCCCGCCGTTGACGATTTCATGCCCCGGATAGCGGAAATCGGTGTTGGCGCGCGATGCCAGCAGGACCTTGCTCTTGTAAACGACATTGGCGTTGAGGAAGACATCGATGCTGCCCGTCACCGGCATCGAATAATCGCCCGACAGGGTGAATTTGTGCCGCGGCGCGTTGAGGAACTGTTCCCCGCTCAGATCGCCACCATCATCCCCGATGAAGCCATTGGGAAAGGTGATGTGGTTGAATTGATATCCGGCGTTGAGCGAGAATCCTTCGAACAATTCGCCGAAGGCCCCCAGTTCGAAGCCGTAGCTTTCGATCCGGTCGATATTGAGCGGCTGCGACACCAGCGCCGTGCCGACGAAGACGCTTACCTGGCTCTGGAAATCGAGCAGTTCGGTGTAGAAGGCATTGCCCGAAACCTGGATCGGTCCCACGTTTGCCCGCGCGCCCAGTTCGAAGGCGTTGGACTTTTCCGGTTCGAGCTGGAACAGTTGGCCCGCCGGATTTGTGCCCACCGCAGGCGGCTTGTATCCGCGCGAATAGGACGCGAAAATATTGGTATCCCCGTCGGGCTGGTAACTCACCCCGATACGGCCCGAAATATTGCTGTCGGTGGTTTCGAAAGTGGCCGGTGCGCTGTTGGGACCGCCCGCATTGCCGGGAATAGCCGGAAAGGTCTGGATCGTGGTGGTGTTTTCGTAATCGTCCAGCCGCAACCCGCCGAAAATGCTGAGCTGATCGGTCACCTGCACGGTGGCATCGGCAAATACAGCAATCGTCTCGTTCTTCGTCAATTCATCGGTGAACTGGTTGCCCACCGGGCAGAAGGTTCCGGTAAGATTGCACACGCCAAATCCGATCCTCTCGCCCGGCACATTGGAACCGAAAGTGAGCGGGGTGCCCAGCGGGACGCGATCGAAGGAGAAATCCTGATAGAACGCGCCCGCCACCACATCGAGGACATCGCCGGCATAGGACAACCGCAATTCCTGGCTGAACCCGTCGCTGTTTTCGCGCTGCCGGTTCTGCTGCGCTTCGGGCGGGCCGACAAGGCGCGAGAAATTGCGGTGGAACTGATCGAAGGTGCGATCACGATAACCCGTGACCGAAGTGATCGACAGAGCATCCGACAATTCGATATCGAGCACCGCCGAATAGGCCTGCACTTCGGTTTCCAGGAAACTGGGCGCATCTTCGCAGAAGAATTCCGCCCGGTCGGTCACCGTCGTAACGCCGCAGGCGGCATAGGCGCCCGAAGCAACGCCGCCCAGCGTGCCTCCCGGCGGGCCGAAGGGCTGGGTCGAATCGGGCAGCGATGACAGGGCGAAGAAAATCTGCCCGTCAGAGGTGTTCTGCGCATATTCGGCGTTGATCTGGATGCTCAGCCAATCGTTCGGTTCCACTAGCAGCCGCCCGCGCACGCCCCAATCCTCGATCGAGGTGTTTTCGCCCGTGGTGACGCTGCGCTGGAGCCCGTTTTCGTCCTTGAACTGGGTGGCGATGCGCAGCGCGGCGATATCGCCGAGCGGGACATTGGCCCCCGCGTTCAGCACGAATTCGCCCACTTCGGAACCGGCGGTTCCCTTGTCGGCATAGTCCACGCTGGCATTGACGCTCACTTCGCCCAATTGCGGCCCGCGCGTGGTGATGTTGAGCACCCCGCCCGATGCGCCCTGCCCGAACAGCGTGCCCTGCGGCCCGCGCAGCACTTCGATCTGCGCCAGATCATACAATTGCGGGAAAGAGAGGTTGCCGATCGGCACCTGATCCACCACCAGCGCCACCGATGACGCCACCGAAGGATTGAAGACCCCGGTGCCGATCCCGCGCAGCCGCCCGCCGCCATTGGTTTCGCCGCCCGAAGTCTGGCTGATTTCCAGCGCCGGAGTGATGCGTTGCAGATCGTTGAGATTGTAGATCTGATCGCGTTCGAGCTGTTCGGCGGTGGTCACCGTCATCGGCAGCGGCACGTCGATCAGATCTTCAGCACGCTTGCGCGCGGTAACGAAGATCGTGCTGCCCGTGCTGCTTTCCTGCGCGGCATCTGCCACTTCCTGCGCGTGAACGGCGGGCGCGACCGCGACAGCCGACCCCACGAAAACCGAAGACAGCAAAGCCAGTCTCATTGCGGAAAAACGCATTCTCAATTCTCCCTCACCCATGTCATTTTCCGCAGCGGTCCCTCTCCCTGCGGATAAACCTTGAATGGCTCATCACCGCCCGCCGGGGCGAAGTAAAACGGGCTGTTTCTATAGGTGCGAATTGACGTGGTGGATTATAGAAGGCTGGTTCTAATTCAGTCCTCAACCAGCAGCCGCACCGGCCCGATCAACCTGGACGGCCGCAGCGGCGCATCGGGCAGATAGGTTGGCGCAACCACGCGAGTCAGCCGCTCTGTCGCGGGCAGCCGCGCATCGCCGATCAGCCGGTTGACCCAGCGATTGGCCACCCGAACTTCCAGCTGGTTTTCGCCCCGTTGCACCAGATCGCCGATCTCCAGCCTATCGGGTGCCCACCAGCTTGTTCCCGCAGGCTGGCCATTGACGAAGACTTCCGCCACATCGGCCACCTGCCCAAGATCCAGCCACAGCCGATCACCCGGCTGTGCGCCGTCGGGCAGCGAGAAACGGGTGGTATAGCTGGCCACGCCCGAAAAATAGCGAACGCCATCATCGCCATGTTCGTTGAGCGGGGCGAGGCGGGCGAGTTCGATTGCCGCCGGGGCACCGCGGCCTTCCTGAAAGCGCACCTGCCACGGGCCATCTATTCCCGCTATCACTGCATCGCCAGCAGCGGCAATCTGGCGCGATGGCACATCGCTGCGTTCGCGGAACACCACGAAGAAACTTTCTTCCGGTCCGAATTCCAGCGAGATGACGGTGTGATCGCCTTCGATCCGGTAGCTCAGCGGGCGCGATGTGCCCGAAACCGCGTCCCACAATTCGGGCGCAAATCCGGTGACGCGGAAGCGCGCCTCGACATTCTCGGCCCGGTTGTGGCGGTTGTTTACGAAATAGCTGTGCGAACCATCATCCATGAAACGGTGCAGGAACAGGATTTCCGCATCCGCCGCACCACCGCTCCAGAAAAAGTCCGGTCCGAAGCCCATCTGTTGCAGGATTGCCGCGTAATCGGTTGAGGAAAAAACATTTTCGCTTTGCCAAAGGCGATCGGTTAACGCAGCAAACTGCGCATCGTCATCGGCCAGCGAAGGGGTGGCAGCAGGCTTTTCGCCGATCACCACCGCGCCCGCATCCGCCAGTTCGGCAATCCTTTGCAGCGTGGGCAACGTCATGTTGCGCGCATCAGGGCCGAGCACAAGCGCGCGGTAGCGCGTGCCACCCTCTGCCACCAGCATTCCGCCCTCGACGTGGAAGGCATCGGCCAGCATATCTGCATTGACGAAATCATAGGCGTATGCGCGCGGCAGTCCTGCGGGAATTTCGTTTGCAAATTGCGCGGTAACGGGCGCCTCCTCGCCCCGGAACCAGGCGATATCAGCGAAAAAGCGGCCCTGTTGAAGCATATAGCTGTTGCGCGCGATGTAATCGACCCACGGCCCCGCCATTTCCGCCCAGCTTTCGTGGCGGTTGAAATACTGCCCGAAAATGGCGAGCGAGATGCCTGGCTGGAAATCGTCGCGCGGTTGGTGAACCGATGTGTGGATTACCGGCAGATTGATCCCGTGGGCAAATTCCAGATCGATGAAGCGGCGCAGATCGCGCGGGGCAAAGGCCCACGGCGAATTGGCCGCGGTCAGCGATTCGGCCGCTACCAGATTCTGGCCATAGACGTGAGCAGTGGACGCCGCGCCGCGCATGTCGCCTATCAACGTAGTGCGAACACTGGCTCCACGGGGATAAGTCCACAGCGCGGCCATCGGCACATCGGCATGGCGGCGCATCGAAAGATCGTCCCCCAGCACAGGCCGCTTGTCCTCCAGCGCCTCGCCATAGACGATCAGGCCGTTTTCATGCGCCACCTGCGCCACGGTGCCGTAATGATGATCGGTCAGCAATTCGGCCAGTGTATCGCGCCAGTCGAACAGGAAACGTTCGGTTTGGGCTTCGGAACCGATCACCATTCCGGTAAGCGCGGGCAGCCAGGGCCGCAGTGCATAGCCGCGCCGCTGCTCGAATTCACGCTCCATCGCCGGGGTCCAGTTGGCAAAGCCGGTTTCGATCGAATCGGTCAGGATCGCGCGCAGGCCGCGTTCGCCGAAAAGATCGTCACCCGCCGCCTGTCGATACATTCCCAAATAGGTCTCGAGATAGCGGCGCACCGCCACCGGATCGTATTTGTCGACTTCCAGCCCAGTGGCTTCGGGTGGCGCGGGGTGATTGGTGGTGCCGATCAGCGACCAGCCGAAATCGAGCACCAGCCAGTCGCTACCCGCAGGCGGGGTCCAGTCAATCGTGCCGTCCGCATTCACGCGATCGGAAATGTCGATCACATCGCCCAGACCCAGTTCCACCGGCGTCGCATCATCGGACATGATGGAGTAGTAATCGAGCACTCCGGCAAACCCGGCCTTTTCCTGTGCCCGACCGATACGATGCGCACCGCTCAATTCAAGCTGGTTGATTGCAATGCTATCGAGTTCGCCCAGCGCGAACACATCGAGCGGCACCGCACCCGGTGCCCCACCCAGTTCCACCGACTGGACGGTATTGGGATTTTCGACAATCCGCAGGCGGAATTCGCTTGCTGTTACCGGATCGAAGCTGATCGTGGAGGGCGTGTTCGTCAGCACGATTTCGGCCACCTGTTGCCAGCCTTGCGCAGTGCGCATTTCCAGCAGCGGCACGATCGGTGTGCTGCGGAACGGGCGAACCAGCCCCGGCAGGTTCATATCCAGCGTGCGCACTGTCACCGGCTGCGGAAAAGTGATGGTGAGCGCGCCCGAAAGGTCGGCCGCCAGCGGCAATTCGAAGCCGCTTTCGAGATCATTGTCGATCAGCGGGTCGGCCGCCACCTGCGTCCCGTCGGCCAGCGCAAAGCGCGGTTGCGGCAAGGATGGTTCGCTGACCGGCACCGCCAGCACCGCAATATGGCCCGATGCTTCGGGAAGGTCTGGCGCCTCGCCGCTCATCAGCGCCGATATCCCCTGTTCGGGATGCATCGCCTGATAGGGGCCGGTTGATGTGGGTGCGCGGTTGATGTGGCCGGTAAAACTTGCCCCGCCCGCAAGCCGTGTCTCGCCCCAGACAATCTTCTTCACCCCGTCCTCGGGCGGCACCCATGGTCCGCCAGTTTCGGACCATCCGGGCGAAGCGGCAATCGCCAGTTCAAGATCATATCGCGCGGCTTCGGATGCGGCGAAACGGAAGGCTTCCTGCCATTCGGGCGTCATGTAGACCAGCCGGTTCTCGACGATCTGCGGCGTGCCGAGGCTGGCATCGAAGTTCTGCAATCCGCCGATGCCGACCCGGCTCATCCACGCGAGATCCGCCGCGATTCCTTCCTGCGTGATATTCCCGTTCATCCAGTGCCACCACACACGCGGGCGGGCGGAATTGGGCGGATCGACAAAGCCCGCCACCAGCGGATCGGCGACGGCAGTAGCCATGATCGGCGCGGCACTATTCTGAGGGGCTGTAGCGCAAGCCGTCAGCGCCAATGCCGAGCACGCTGCGGCCAGCACAAATTTCATCGTCATTTCCATCTCCCATGCCCCGCCGTGCGAGGTCGAATGTGTCGTCAAACGATGCCCGCGCCCAGCCCCACAGCCTTGCGTTCCTGCGCCTTGCGCGCGCGATACTGGCTGGTGCGATAGGCCTCCAGCCAGTCTATCGCCCCGCCCTGTTCGGCCCGCGCCGTGGCCAGAATCGGGCCGACATCGGTTTCATAGGCAGCGCGCAAGGTGCGGAAGGCCAGCATCACGTCGTTGGCTTCCTGCGCTGCCTGCAACGCCGCGCGGTCCACCAGCAGCGCCCGCGCGTGGCAGCCCGCAATCGCTTCGGCGGATGACAGCATCGATTCGATCGGATCGGTGACATTGTGCGACTGATCGATCATGTAGGCCGGATCAAAGCCGCCTCGCGGGTTCGCCTCGGCCTCGATCAGTTCGTTGAATACCAGAAACAACTGGTGCGGATAGATCGAGCCGGAATCGAGATCGTCGTCGCCGTATTTGCTGTCGTTGAAATGGAAGCCGCCCAGCTTGCCCGCGCGGTGCAGCCGGGCAACGATCTGTTCGATATTCACATTGGGCGCATGGTGGCCGAGATCGACGAGACACTTGCACTGCTCGCCCAGCTCCTGCGCCGCCATCAGCGAACTGCCCCAGTCGGAGATCACCGACGAGTAGAACGCCGGTTCGAACATCTTGTGTTCAAGCATCATCCGCCAGTCAGTGGGCAGCGCGGCGTAGACCTGCGCAGCGGCGTCCAGATAGCGATCGAGCGAGCGCGAAAAATCCTGCTGGCCGGGGAAATTGGTACCATCCCCCACCCACACCGTCAGCGCGGAGGAGCCGAGCTGGCGACCGATTTCGATACATTCGATATTGTGTTCGATGGCTTGCTGGCGGGTCGCCTCCAGAGTGCTGGAGAGCGAGCCGGTGGCGTAGCTGTGCGACTGGCCGGGCTGATCCTGAAAAGTGTTGGAATTGACCGCATCGAAGCCGAGGCCGTAGCTTTCCGCCTCCTCGAGCAATCCCGCGTAATCTTCCACGCAATCCCACGGGAAATGCGGCGACACCCGCGGGGTGGTGCGGCCCAATTGCTGGATGACGGCGCAATCCTCCAGCTTTTCATGGATATTGGTCGGCTCGCCCGGCAACGGGAACTTGGCAAACCGCGTGCCACCGCGCCCCGCGCCCCAGCTGGGCACGGCCACGC
>JBGSLI010000388.1:0-4957 GCA_041740775.1 Alteraurantiacibacter sp.
CCTGGCCCGCCTGCGCCGCGTGGTGCGCGAATATTTCGCCATCTGCGACAGCTATTACAAGGCGCTGCGCCGCGCCTCCGCGCAGGAAATCGAAACCATCGACATGGCCCGGCGCGGCATCCACGATCGCGGCACAAGACAATTGGCAGAGGCGCTGGAAAACAAGATCGAAACCGATTTCGATACCGCGCGGCGGCTGTTCACACTTATTTGCGTGCTGCACATCAAGGCATGATGGCAATTCGACGCGCTTGAATTAGAGGTCGCGCCCGATGGGCAAGAAGAAGAAAAGCGTATTGCGCTTCTGGATCGAGGCGCTGCTGCTGCTGGCGCTGGCGGGCACCGGCGTGGCGCTGTGGTGGCAGACGCAGCACTGGGCGCCGCCGCGCGCCGATTTCCCTTCGCAGGGATTGGTGACGGGCGAGGCCGAGGGGGTGGTGGATATCTCTGCGCTGCGCACTGCGCGGGCCGATTTCGTCTATCTGGAAGCCAGCAACGGGGCCGATGGGCGTGACCAGGTCTTTGGCCGCAATCTGGCCGCGCTGGCCGATACCGGCATTCCCACCGGCGCGGTCCACACCTATGACCCTTGCGTTCCGGCCGAGCGGCAGGCGGCCAATTTCGTCACCATCGTTCCGCGCGATCCGGCGATGCTGCCGCCCGCCATCGCGCTGGCCAAGCCCGCCAGCGCCTGTGGCGATCCGGTGGTGGAGGCGGCGCTCGAAAGCGAACTCACCACCTTCATCAACCAGGTGGAAGGCCACGCCGGACAACCGGTGGTGTTGAAGGTGACCGAGGAATTCGAAAAGGCCTATGGCATCGCCGCAAGGATCGAGCGCAATCTGTGGCTGGAGCGCGACTGGATCCAGCCCGATTATGCCGGGCGCCCGTGGGTGTTGTGGACCGCCAATGATCGACTCACAAACCCTGCCAATGGCGAGCCGATGCGCTGGGTGGTGGTGCAGAAGTAAGCGTCAACCGCGCGGTGCCGCCGCCTCCTCGCTTTCCAGCCATTCGACCAGCGCGGCGAGGCATTCGCGCGCCAGCAGCTTGCAGCGTTCGGGGCTCCAGCCCTGCGTTGCGTCGGGCCAGTCGTCATTGTCCTTGAACGGCATTTCCAGCGTCATCGCCACCGCACCATAACGCTGCGCCACCTGATTGGTGCTGATCGAAAGATTGGCCTTGCCCGGCGGCGATTTGGGATAGCCCTTGGCGGTCTGGAAATCGGGGCAGCGACGATCAAGGATGCGCTGATAGCGATACATGGCCTCACCCTGCTGGTCGGTCCAGCCGGGGATGCCCTCGAATCCGGCCAGGAATACCGCCGGAATCGCTTCGTCGCCGTGGACATCGATGGCGAAATCCACCCCGCTTGCGTCCATCGCCTTGCGGATGGCGAGCACTTCGGGGCTGCGTTCGGCGCTTGGGCTTTCCCATTCGCGGTTGAGGTTCACCCCATCGGCATTGGTGCGCAAATGGCCGCGAAAACTGCCGTCGGGATTGCAATTGGGCACCACGTGCAACCGGCAATGGCGGCGCAACGCCCGGCCCACCACGTCGGCGGGATCGGTGAGCACTTCCAGCGCGCGTTCCATCCACCATTCGGCCATGCTTTCGCCCGGATGCTGGCGGGCGTAGAGCCACACCTGCTTTTCGCCTTCGCCCATTACCAGGCAATCGATCGGCCGCCCGTCCAGCGTGGTGCCGAGGCGGCGGTAATCTACCCCCGGTGCACCGGCCGCCTCTGCCACCAGATCATGATGGCGTTCCATCGAATAGGGCGCGAAATAGGCGAACCAGACGATATCTCCTTCGGGTGTATAACGCACCGTCATACTGTCTGTGCCAGCATCATGGGCGGTTCGGGCGCGGCCCCAGAAGGCGCGATCTTCCGAAACGCAGGCGCGGTATCCGGGCCAGCCCTGCGGATAGGCGGTTTCCTTCAGCCCCTCGAATGTCAGCACCAGTTCGCGCCCCGCCGCGCCGGACACGCGAAAGTGGAACCACTGGGCAAATTCGCTGTTGCGATCGCGCGGGATGCGCAGCCGCGCGCTGGCCCCCTCGATCGAAACCACCTCCACATTGCCGCTGTCGAAAGCGGCGTCGATCACGATATCGCTGGCGCTCATTCGACTTCGATCGTCTCGCCCGAAATGCCCGGAAACCCGTCAAACAGCGCTGCCACCATGCGCCCGGCGGCGGCGGATTCGGTGGCGTAATCGCTGTTGCTGGTGGCGATCATGCTGGCGCGGCCCTCCCACAGATTGGCGCCGCCCGCGGCAGGCCGGATGGCGACGAAAATCTGCCGCTCGATCCGTTCGGCAGGCGGGCCGGACAGGCTATTGAGATTGATCCCCACGCCCACACCCACGCCCGAGCCGTAGGAGCCGGTCGATCCGCCTACGCCCACATCCACCGGGCCGCGCCGCGGTTCGCCTTCGGCCACCAGGCCATCGATGGAAACCATCGCCACCTGACCGCCGTTATCCGCCACCACCCGATATCCGAGTGCTTCGAGTTCGCGCCGCACGGCATCGGCATAGACGCCGAATTCGAGCGAATTGCCGTCCAGCCCCGGTGCAGGGATGATCGCGATCGTGCCCTGCGCCAGAAAGGCGGACGCATCGCCGGTGAAGCGCGTGACTTCCACCGGCGAGACATAGGCGGGGGTGGCACAGCCTGTGGCAAGCGCGCAGGCGGCCAGCAGCGGGAAGGGGCGGAAGAGGGGGGTGATGTGTTTCATGCCCGCATAAACGCACGAAATGCCCCCCAATGCCAAGAGGGAACGTGTCACGCATTGCCACTTGTCCGGATCGTGCTAGGCGCTGCGCCTTATGAGCGCGCAAAAACTTCCCGTTCTGGTCACCGGCGGGGCCGGATATATCGGCAGCCATGCGGTGCTGGCGCTGCGTGACGGCGGCTGGCCGGTAGCGGTGATCGACAATCTTTCCACCGGCTTTGCCTTTGCCGTGCCCGATGGCGTGCCGCTGTATCAGGGCGATATCGAGGACGGCGTGCTGCTGGCGCGCATCTTTGCCGAACAGCGAATCGGCGCGATCATGCATTTTGCCGGATCGATCGTGGTGCCCGAAAGCGTCGAAAAGCCGCTCGACTATTATCGCAACAACACGGTGAAAAGCCGCGCGCTTATCGAAGCGGCGGTGACAGCGGGCGTGCCGCATTTCATCTTCTCCAGCACCGCGGCAACCTATGGCGTGCCCGCCGAATCGCCGGTGCGCGAGGATACGCCTAGGGTGCCGATCAATCCTTACGGCTGGTCCAAGCTGATGACCGAGCAGATGCTGGCCGATACTGCGGCGGCGCATCGGCTCAATTATTGCGCCTTGCGCTATTTCAACGTCGCGGGTGCCGATCCAAAGGCCCGCAGCGGACAGTCCACCGCGGGCGCGACGCATCTGATCAAGGTGGCGGTTGAAGCCGCGCTGGGCCAGCGCAAGAGCGTTTCTGTATTCGGCACCGATTACGACACGCCCGATGGCACCGGCGTGCGCGATTACATCCACGTCAGCGATCTGGCCGCAGCGCATGTGCTGGCGCTGGAGGCGCTGATTGCCGATCCTTCGCGCTCGCTGACAATGAACTGCGGCTATGGTCGCGGCTTCTCGGTGCTGGAAGTGCTCGATGCGGTTGACCGGGTGACCAATCGCCCGATCGAGCGGGTGATGGCCCCGCGCCGCGCGGGCGATCCCGGCTCGCTGATATCGGATCCTTCGCGGATCAAGGCTACCCTGCCGTGGCAGCCGCAGCATGCCGATCTGGATGTGATCGTGCGCCATGCGCTGGCGTGGGAACACCGGCTGGCGGAGATCCGCAGAGAAGGTTGACTTGGCCGCCCTGTCGCCTTATCGGCGCAGCTTGAATTTCCGGCATCGGGGTGCATCTCCGGTGCCGATTATCTTTCGGGAACATACGATGAAGATCCGCAACAGCCTCAAGTCGCTGAAAAACCGCCATCGCGATTGCCGCGTGATCCGCCGTCGCGGGCGCACCTATGTGATCAACAAGACCAACCGCCGGTTCAAGGCCCGCCAGGGCTGATCCGCGCCGTGCCGCGCGTGATTCGCGGTGCCGGATTTTCGCAAAGCCCCCGCGCAACCGGGGGCTTTTTGCATGGCTGAACCCGATCCGGTTCGCGCGGTGGTGTTCGATATCGGGCGCGTCATCATCCGCTGGGATCTGCGCTTTCTGTTCGAAAAGCTGATCGCGGATGCGGCGGAACTCGACTGGTTCCTCAGCCATGTCGTTACCGAAGCATGGCACCATCAGCAGGACGAGGGCCGCCCGCTCGCCGAAATCGTGCCCGAACGCATCGCGCAATTTCCCGAATACGCGCCGCTGATTCGCGCCTATGCTGAGCGGTTCGCGGAAACATATCCCGAACACATCCCCGGCACGCTCGATCTGATTGCGCGCCTGAAGTCTGGCGGTGTTGCGCTGTTCGGCCTGTCGAACTTCGGGGCCGATTTCTGGGATGAGTTCCGCGCCCGCCAGCCGGTGCTGGACGGATTTGCCGATATCGTCGTTTCGGGCCACGAAAAGCTCGCCAAGCCCGATCCGGCGATTTACGCGCTGGCCGAAGCGCGCTTTGGCCTGCCGCCGCAATCGTTGTTCTTCATCGACGACAAGCCCGAAAATATCGCCGCCGCCACAGCGCGCGGCTGGCAAGGGCATGTATTCACCCACGCCGCGCGGCTGGAGGATGATCTCGCCGCGCGCGGGCTGCTGGGCTGATTGCGGACAAAAAGAGCCCCGGCACCTTGACGGGCGCCGGGGCAGCAGAGTGCCACCCGGATGGAGAGGGGGTGGCGGGATGGGGGAGGCGCGTCAGCCGTTGCAGCGCGCCAGCAGATCGGCCGATACCGCTTCACCGCGCACAGCAAAACTGGCGATCTGGCCGACTTCGCGGCGTAGTTCCGAACACACGCGCAAGGGCCGG
>JBGSLI010000389.1:0-3912 GCA_041740775.1 Alteraurantiacibacter sp.
GCGCCCACGCTCAAGGAGGAATTCTCCATGAGCACCGAGGATTACAGCTGGGTAGTGCTGGCGTTTCAGGCCAGTTACACGGTGATGCAATCGGTGGCCGGCAGCCTGCTGGATATGCTGGGAACGCGGCTGGGTTTCTTCCTGTTCGCGGTGGGCTGGGCTTTTGCCAACATGGCCCATGCGTTGGCCACCGGCTGGCAGAGCCTGGCGGTTTTCCGCGCCTTTCTGGGGGCCACCGAAGCCGCCGCGATCCCCGCCGGGGCCAAAACGGTATCCACCTGGTTCCCCCCGCGCGAACGGCCGCTGGCCACCAGCCTGTTCCAGATGGGCACCAGCGTGGGCAATATGATCGCCCCGCCGCTGGTGGCGTTCTGCATATTGGCGTGGAACTGGCAGGCAGCCTTCATCGTAACCGGCGCGCTCAGCCTGCTGTGGGCGGGGCTGTGGTGGGTGGGCTATCGCGATCCGGCCGATCACCCGCGCCTTACAGATGCCGAACGCGCGGTGATCGCATCGGGCAGCGAAGAGGAAATTTCCGGCAAACCCGCCACCCGCAAGGATGTGCTGCGCAGCCGCACGTTTTGGGCCATCGCGCTGCCGCGTTTCCTTTCCGAACCCGCGTGGCAGACCTTCAATTTCTTCATCCCGCTGTATCTGGTGGCGGTGTGGCAGCTGGAACTGGCCGAAATCGCGCTGTGGGCGTGGATGCCGTTTCTGGCGGCGGATTTCGGCAGCCTGGCGGCGGGCCTGCTGCCGGGCTGGCTAATGCGGCGCGGGGCAGGCCTGCTCGCCTCGCGCAAACTAACGATGACTTTTGGTGCCTTGTGTATGATCGGGCCTGCCTGCATCGGGCTGGCGACATCGCCGGGCATGGCGATCGCGCTGTTCTGCGTGGGCGGCTTTGCCCACCAGATGCTCAACGGCGCGCTGATCACGCTGTGCGCCGATGCCTTCGACAAAAGCACTGTGGGCACGGCCAGCGGAATGGCGGGCACATCGGCGTGGATCCTCGGAATGCTGTTCACGCTGCTGATCGGGCAGAGCGCCGATATCTTCGGCTACAACCCGCTGTTCGTGGCGCTGGCGGGGCTGGACCTGCTGGCAGCGGCGGTGCTGTGGACCCTGCTGCGGCAGCCTACTGCACGATTGCCCGCAGCCGCGTAATACTGCGCGCGCGAAAGGCCATTTTCCGATGACCAACAAAAAGGGGGCGGATCTCATCGCGAGATCCGCCCCCTTTTTTGGCCTTGGCAGTCGCCAGAATGCGATCAGATGGTGATGCCCGATTTGCCCGGTGCCAAGATGCCATTGGGATCGAGCGCGCGCTTCAGCGCCTGATCCACCCGCCGCTTGACCGGGCCATAAAGGTCCGCCGCCTCGTCCATGAAGGCGGTGTTGACCCGGTAAACGGCGTAACCGCGCTTACCGAATTCGCTCAGCAATTCGGCAAAGCAGGTATGGGCTGCGGCCATTTCTGCCGGATCATTGCGGTTGAACAAGACATCGATGATGTGGTGCAGATCGCGCATCCCCACCACGAATTCGGCCACATAATCGAAGCCGTGACGGTTGAGGATTTCCTTGGCCAGATTCACCTGGGTGATGGTTTCGGAGCCCTTGGCCACCGATACCGGCGCAAACCACATCGATCCGCCACCGCCGCGCCAGCGATAGAGGCCGAATTCCTGCAAGGTCATATCGCCGCGCATCAGCTTGGCGCGATAGGCGAAGGGTTCGGTATTGCCCGCCTCCTCTTCGGTTATCAGCCGCCCCTTGCCCGATGCTTCCAGCGCCTGCCGGAGGATAGCGAAATTGACATCCACCTGTTCCTGCGTGCCGTAAAGCGCGGCATAGACGTTCCACGCGCCGATGCCTTCGTTTGCCTTGATCTGTTCCAGCACGCTGTCGGGCGTTACCCCCGTGCCGTCGTAATATTTGCTGCGCGGGATGGTGGCGGCCGCTTCCCACATCACATTGGCAAACACCATGGCATTGGGGATGACGTTGGCGATGCGCAGCGGGCGCAGGGTTTCCACGATATCGTGAATGTCGTCGTCATCTTCGTACCGGATGGCAAACGGCTTGTAGACCGGCGGCTGGGGCATCAGCCAGAAGCCCATCTTGGTAACGATGCCGTAATTCGACTGGGTGAAAATGCCGTCCAGATAGGGGCCGTAACCCCATTTGAAGACCTGCCAGGTGTTGGAATTTTCCACCCCGCCCATGCCGGTGCGCAGCACATCGCCATCGGCCAGCACCACTTCCATGCCGCATTGCATCATGAAATGTTCGCCATAGGGCGTATAGCCCACACCGCGATCGAGCGTATTGCCCACCGGCCCGGCGATTGCCGAGGGCGCGGGGCACGACAGCCACAGCGGGATGTCGTTTTCGACCAGATAATCCTTAAGCTGCTGATAGGTCACGCCCGGTTCCACCAGCGCGGTGCACAATACCGGATCGACTTCGATGATACGGTTCATCAGCTTCAGATCGAGGATCACCTGACCGCGCTGCGCCGGAGCAGCCGAGCCATAGCCCAGGTTCTTGCCGGTGGAGATCGTCCATACCGGAATGCGATACTGATTGCAGATGCGCACCACCGCCTGCACTTCTTCCACCGTGCGCGCCAGCAAGTTGGCCGAAGGCGCGTGACTGTCATCGGGTTCGGAAATCATGATCTTGCGGTAAGGGGCCAGATCCTGTGCTTCGGTCAGCACATTATCTCCGCCCAGCGCTGTGGCCAGTTCGGCCATCGCCCGGCGGAAGTCATCCGCGGTGACATTGGCCGGAAGCACGGCGGGAGTCTGGTTGGTATCAGTTGCCATTTGCTGGCTCCTCGGTCTGGGGGGTGGCGCTGGACTGGATCAGTTGCGCGACATCGTTCAATTCTGCATCGGTAATGGCCGATGCCGGGAAAGCGGGCATCGCCGCCATGCCATTGCGCACGATCTGGGTGAACAGCTGCGGATGCAATTGCCGCCCGCGCAGCATGGGGCCAACGCCTGTTTCATGGCACTGGCCGCATACGGTATCATAAGTGTGGTTGCCCGATACGAAGCCGGTGGCGACATTGGTGCCGACAATCGGCGCCACGGCGGGCTGCTGGTTGCACCCGGCCAGAGCCGCGATTGCAATCAGCACCGCTGCGGCAGGGGTTGGCTTGCGGTTCATGCCGGTATTCCTTTTCCATAAGTGAGGGCAATGATGTCGCCTGCCGTCGCTTCGCCGCGCACGCCCTGCTGGGCCTGGGCAATGTCGAGCATGATCCGGTCTGCCGCGTCGATTTTCAGCACCACCTGCCGGGGCCGTTCGTTGGCCAGCATGGCGCGCAGCTGGGAAAGGCGGTGCAGACGATCCCCATGCAGCACAAGTTGCGCCCGCTCGCCCGGTTCGAGCGCTTCGCGCGCGGCGACGACGAAAGTTGGGCCGTCTGCCTGTGCGCCTGTCCATCCGGACAGTTCCAGCCGGGCAAGCGCCCCGCCGGCCGCAAGCAGCGCGCTGCCCACCAGCAATGAACGGCGGTCCAGCCTTGGGTGATTGGGGAAAGTTTCATTCATTACAGCGTCCTCCCTGCCTGCCGGTCCTGATCGCTACGCGCCGGGATCGCGCCTTTGCGCATAACGCACCAGCCCGCCAGTTCGTGCCCGGCCAGCGCGGCATCTTGCGGGCTTGCTCCCTGCAAGCGAGCGGCCAGATATCCGGCGTTGAAAGCGTCTCCCGCCCCGCTGGTGTCCACCGGGACGAGCACCTTGGGCGGAGGAACCGCGGCCCCATCGGGCAACAGGCAGCCTTCGGCGCCCAGCTTGACCACCACCTCACCACAGCCGCCCGCCTGCCAGTATCGCATCACCTGCGCCGCATCGCCCGCGCCAAGCAGGCGTTCGTCCTCCAGCGTCGGCAGGCCGATAT
>JBGSLI010000390.1:0-5007 GCA_041740775.1 Alteraurantiacibacter sp.
TCCCCTGAAGGGGAGGGGCTTTAAGGGCGCGACCCCGATGTGATTGAGTCGGCCTAGTTTCATGGCGTAGCCTCAAGTCCGGCACTCAACTCTGCTATCGAAAGCCCCCCGTAGACCAGCAATCCTCCAGAAAGCAGGGCAAACAGAAACGACAAAATCGGAGAGGCCCTGTTTCCCATCATTCTTGCTGATCGACCACCGAAAGAAGATTCGCTTAGGATATCTCCGCTCCAAAGTTGCTCTGCGAAATCGAATGCAAGTGCTCCGTAAGCGACAGACAGCATAAATGAGGCGCAAATCGCAGCCAACATTCCGAAACCGAAATAAATAGCGACATCTTGCAATACGATCACACGCAGTTCAGTGACTCCGATTAACGCTATCAATGCACTGCCGTTAAGTGCCAAAAGTGTAGTGAAGCACCACTTTAAGATGGACCCGGAGTACTCGAAATTTCTGCCAATTGCTTGAAGAACGATTTCGCGACGAACGCTTTCGATGTCAGACATTTCAATTCCTCATAGCGGCAGATTGTCATGCTTCTTCCACGGGTTCTCCAGCACCTTTCCGCGCAGTTTCCGCAGTCCCAATGCAATCCGCCGCCGGGTCGAGTGCGGATGAATCACCTCGTCGATATAGCCGCGTGATGCCGCCACGAAGGGGTTGGCGAAGCGATCCTCATACTCGCGCGTCTTCTCGGCGATCTTGTCGGCATCGCCGCGCTCTGAACGGAAGATGATCTCCACCGCGCCTTTCGCGCCCATCACCGCGATTTCCGCCGTCGGCCAGGCGTAGTTCAAATCGCCGCGCAGGTGCTTTGATGCCATCACGTCATAGGCACCGCCATAGGCCTTGCGGGTTATGACGGTGATCTTGGGCACGGTCGCCTCGCCATAGGCGAACAGCAGTTTCGCGCCGTGCTTGATGATCCCGCCCAGTTCCTGCGAAGTGCCGGGAAGAAAGCCGGGCACGTCCACGAAGGTGACGATGGGAATCGAAAAGGCATCGCAGAAGCGCACGAAACGCGCCGCCTTGCGGGATGCGTTGATATCGAGGCAGCCCGCCAGCACCATCGGCTGATTGGCGACGATCCCCACCGGGCGGCCTTCCACCCGGCCGAAACCGGTAATGATATTGCCCGCAAACTTTGGCTGGATTTCGAAGAATGCCCCCTCGTCCACCAGCTTGCCGATCACTTCGTGCATGTCATAAGGCTGGTTGGCGTTGGCGGGGATCAGCGTATCGAGGCTGTCCTCGCGCCGGTCCCAAGGATCATCGGTGGGCAGTTCGGGCAGGGCTGCACGGTTGCTGGCGGGCAGGAAACCTATCAGCTCGCGCGCGGCCAGCAGCGCCTCCACGTCGTTTTCCAGCGCCAGATCGGCCACGCTGGTCTTGGTGGTATGCGTTACCGCCCCGCCCAGTTCCTCCTGCGTCACCACTTCATTGGTGACCGTTTTCACCACCTCCGGCCCGGTGACGAACATGTAGGAGCTGTCCTTCACCATGAAGATGAAATCGGTCATCGCCGGGGAATACACCGCCCCGCCCGCGCACGGCCCCATGATGAGCGAGAGCTGCGGCACCACGCCGCTGGCCAGCACATTCAACTGGAACACATCGGCATAGCCGCCAAGGCTCGCCACGCCTTCCTGAATGCGCGCGCCGCCGCTGTCATTGAGGCCGATGACGGGCGCGCCCACCTTCATCGCCATCTCCATCACCTTGCAGATCTTTTCCGCATGGCGTTTGGAAAGCGATCCGCCGAACACGGTGAAATCCTGGCTGAACACGAACACCAGCCGCCCGTCCACCGTGCCGCTGCCCGTTACCACGCCATCGCCGGGGATCTTCTGGTCCTGCATCCCGAAATCGGTGCAGTCATGCTCGACATAGGTATCGAGTTCTTCGAAACTGCCTTCATCGAGCAGCACGTCGAGCCGTTCGCGCGCGGTCAGCTTGCCCTTCGCGTGCTGCGCAGCGATCCGCGCCTCGCCTCCACCCATGCGGGCGGCTTCCCGGCGGCGTTCCATTTCGGCAATATTGGCGGACATTGGCGGCGCTCCTCCTGCCTCCATGCCGTTGCACACGAAGCGGGCGAAGGTCAATCGGCGCGGGCCGCGCCGCCGCGATGTGTTGGCCCGGCCCCGCCCTGCCTCCTTCGAGGCGCTGCGTTACCAGATCATCTCGGCAAAATTGCCCGCGCAAGCGGCCAGCATCGCGCGCACTTCTTCCGCATCGGCAGCGCGCGCTTCGGGCGGGAGCGGGCGCATTTTTGCAGGCGGCGGGAAGGTGCCGTATCCGGCAAACAGGCAATGCCAGCTCATCGCGCCATAGGCTTCCACCCGATATTGGCTGCGGTTGGCGGAGGCGATATCGGCGTGGGTGAACCATGCGGTCATCATCGCTTTCAACCCGTCAGACAGGTGCTGGTTAGCCGCATTGTCGCGCCAATAGGGCGTATCGCCGCGCTGGCTGAGGCGGTAATGGGCGACGATGTAATCGCGGATCGCCTCATAGCGGGCGGCGATATCGGCGTTGAAGGCATCGCGGTTCTGCGCGGTGAATCCGCCGTCCTCCCATGCATCTGCGAATTCGAGCGCGGTGGCGATCACGATATGCAGCGCGGTCGCTTCCAGCGGCTCGATGAAGCCCTGCGCGAGGCCTGCGGCAAGGCAATTGCCGCGCCAGCTTTGCGCCATGCGGCCCACTTTCATCGTCAGGAAACGCGGCTCCGCCTCATCTGCGGCCAGCCCCACGGCGGCGAGCAGTTCGGCGGCGGCAGCCTCGTCCGACAGATATTTCGACGAATAGACATAGCCATTGCCGGTGCGGGTGGTGAGCGGGATGTGCCAGCGCCAGCCTGCCCGCATCGCCACGCTTTGGGTCTGCGGGCGGAAATGCGCCACGCGCCCGGTGGGCACCACCACCGCGCGATCATTGAACAGATTATCGGCGAAGGGCAGAAATTCGCCCCCCAGCGCGCCCTGCGCGATCATGGCGCGAAAGCCCGAGCAATCGACAAACAGATCGCCCGCGATCCGCTCCCCGCCCTCGCACAACAGCGCGGCGCCTTCGCTCTCGCCCGAAAGTTCGATCTCCATCACCCTGGCAGAACGATGGACAACTCCGCGCTCCACCGCCCAATCGCGCAGGAAAGCGCCCAGTCTGTTGGCATCGAAATGGTAGCCGTAGGAAGGCGGAAAGGGGAAGTTTGCGCCCGGATGCGGCACCTTGCCCTGCTGTGCCAGCATGGCGGCGAGAAACCACGCATCCGGCTGCGCCGCCACATCGAACCCGCGCCGCGCCAGCGTGCAATTGTGGATGAAGCCAGGTTCGCTGTGCCTGTCCACCGGGCCGGGAAAGGGGTGAAAATAGCTGCCGAAACCGGGCCGCTCGCTCCAGCCGGAAAAGCGGATGCCCAGCTTGTAGGTAGCATCGCACGGCCCCATCCAATCGGATTCGGCGATGCCCAGATGATCGAACATCGCCTTCAATTGCGGGGTCGAACCTTCACCCACGCCGATGATGGGGATGTCCGGGCTTTCCACCAGCGTCACCCGCCCGCCCTGTTCGGCCCAGCGGTGGTGCAGCAGGCAGGCGGTGATCCACCCGGCGCTGCCGCCACCCAGGACGACGATGTGCGGAAGGGTCCCTGCCGTCACTCGCCGGTAAACTTGATCTCGATGGCAAAGCCGCCCGCGCGCGCCATGTGCAGATCGAGCGTGTCGCCGCGCCGGACGATGACTTCGCGCACATTCATCGCGTGGCGATCCTCTCCCAGCCCGTCGGCACCTTCGCCGTCTTCCCAGATGGTGGCGACATATTCGGTGTCGGCATAGAGGAAATCGAGGCTGATCGTCACATCGCGCGGGGTTTCGTCGGTAACACCGCCGATAAACCACGCATCGCCCGCGCGCACCTGCCGCGCGATCACCGCATATTCGCCCACGCTTCCTTCGAGCAGGCGGCTGTCTTCCCAATCGACCGCCACGCGCTGCACGAAATCGAGCGCGTGGGGATAGGCGGCGATATTCTCCGGCAGATCCGCAACCATCTGGATCGGCGAATAGATCGCCACATAATAGGCCAGCTGCCGTGCGAGGGTGGAGGGGATATCGGGCGCATCGGCCCCGCGCCCGCGCAGGGAAAATACGCCCGGCGTGTAATCCATCGGGCCGGACAGCAGGCGGGTGAAGATCAGTTCGGGCACGTGATCGGCCGGGTTCTTGGGCACGCCCCAGGCATCATATTCGGCCCCGCGCGCACCTTCGCGGCTGACCCAGTTGGGATAGGTGCGCCTGAGGCCGGTGTCCTTGATCGGTTCATGCGGGTTTACCGCAATGTGATGCTCGGCGGCAGCCTGCACCACGCGCAGATGGTGGTTCACGTTCTCCTGCCCGTCGTGCCAGACGAAGACCTCTCCGCCCGCTCCATCCGGCGCAATGATGCCGCCCGCATCGGCGACATAGCCGGTCTTCACCGCATCGATCCCCAATCCCTCGTAGAAGGCCATCGCCTCTTCCAGCTGGCGTTCGTAAACATCGATATTGCCGCCGGTTTCATGGTGGCCGATGATCCGCACCCCGCGCTCCGCAGCATAGGCCGCCACCGCTTCGATATCGAAATCGGGATAGGCCTCGGTAAAGCTGAATTCGCGGCCATTGCCGAACCATGTGCCGTCCCAGCCGACATTCCAGCCTTCGATCAGCACCCCGCGAAAGCCGTGTTCGGCGGCAAAATCGATGTGACGGATGGCGTTTTCGGTAGTCGCCCCGTGGCGATCCCCGCTGGCCCAGGTGGTATCGTCGAGGTGCATTTCCCACCAGATGCCGATGTATTTGTGCGGGGTGAACCACGATACATCGCCCAGCGCATTGGGTTCGTTCAGATTGAGGGTCAGCGCGCTTTCGAACAGGCCGGCCGGGCCGTCGGCGATCTGGATCGTGCGCCAGGGGGTGTGGAACGCGCCTTCGCGCACCACCCTCGCCCCGCGCGGACCGGGGGCAA
>JBGSLI010000391.1:0-12095 GCA_041740775.1 Alteraurantiacibacter sp.
ACCGTCGGCTGCGTCGCGCCGCTGGCGGAGGATGTGGCGCGCGAGGCCCGCGCGCTCCACGCCGGGCGGATCGACGATATCGCGGGTTTTGCGCACCCCCACGGCTGTTCGCAACTGGGTGATGATCTGGCCGGAACGCGCGCCGCGCTGGCCGGATTGTGCGACAATCCCAATGCGGGCGGGGTGGTGCTGATCGGGCTGGGGTGCGAATCGAACCAGTTGGACCAGCTGATCGAATGCGTTCCCGAACGTTCGCGGCACAAACTGCGGGTCATGCGCGCGCAGGATGCGGGGGACGAGCGCGCCCGTGCGCTGGCGCTGGTAGGCGAACTGGTGGAGGAACTGGCCCCGATGCGCCGCGAGGAAGCGCCCGCTTCGGGCCTTTGCGTCGGGCTGAAATGCGGCGGGTCGGATGCGCTTTCCGGACTTACCGCCAATCCGCTGCTCGGCCGTTTCACCGATCGCGTCGCCGCCAGCGGGGGCAGCGCGGTGCTGACCGAAATCCCCGAAATCTTCGGCGCCGAACGCGCATTGTTTTCCCGCGCAGCCTCGCCCGAAGTGTTCGATGCGGCCGCCGCGCTGGTCAATCGCTTCAAGCGTTATTTCCTCGATCAGGGCCAGGCGGTGTCGGAAAACCCGTCCCCCGGCAATATCGCCGGCGGGATCACCACGCTGGAGGAAAAATCGCTCGGCGCGGTGCAGAAGGGCGGCTCGGCCCCGCTGGTCGATGTGATCGATTATGGCAGCGCGGCATCGCTGCCGGGGCTGACCCTGCTCGAAGCCCCCGGCAATGATGCGGTATCCTCCACCGCGCTCGCCGCCGCCGGGGCTAATCTGGTGCTGTTCACTACCGGGCGCGGAACCCCGCTGGGCTTCCCGGTGCCGACGGTAAAGGTGGCGTCAAACACCGCGCTGGCGCAGGCCAAGCCGGGCTGGATCGATTTCGATGCCGGGCGCATTCTGCAAGCCGGAATCGATGCTGTGGCCGATGATTTCGCTCGCGCCGTGATCGCCATCGCCAGCGGCCAGCCCACCGCCGCCGAACGCGGCGGCCAGCGCGTGATCGCACTGTGGAAGCGCGGCGTGACGCTGTGATGCGAAGCGCGGTCAGGCCGGAATGGCGAAATATTCCACCAGTCCCAGCGACAGCGCGGGAACATAGGTAATCACCAGCAACGCGGCGATCAGCGTGAGATAGAAGGGCCAGATCGTCCGCACCAGAACCGCCAGCGGCACCCCGCCTACCGCCGATCCCACGAACAGCACCGATCCCACCGGCGGGGTCACCAGCCCGATGCCCAGGTTGAGCATCATGATGATCCCGAAATGCACCGGGTCCACCCCAACCCCCATCGCCACCGGCAGGAAAATGGGCGTGGTGATCACGATCAGCGGGGCCATGTCCATGAAGGTGCCCAGCGCCAGCAGCATCAGATTTATGATCAGCAGAGTCAGGACCGGATTATCGGTAATGAAGGCGATCAGCGCGGCCAGCTGCGCGGGCACTTCCAGCAGCGCCAGGGCAAAGCCGAAGGCGGTGGCCGAGGCGATGATGAACAGCACCATCGATGCCGTGCGCACCGATTTCTGCGCCGCTTCCCAGAACCCCTTCCAGCCGAGCGAACGATAGACGAACACGCCCACCAGCACGGTATAGATCACCGCGATGGCAGAGCTTTCGGTAGGCGTGAAGATCCCGCTCAATATGCCGCCCATGATGATCACCGCGGTCATCAGCCCCGGAATGGCGATGATCGCCGCGCGGCTGAATGCCCGCCAGCCGGGAAAGCTGCCCCTGGGAAGATCGCGCCTGCGGGCCACCGCCCAGGTGGTGCCCATCAGCATGAAACCGGTCAGCAGCCCCGGCACCACGCCAGCCAGAAACAGATCGCCGATCGAAACGCCCAGCCCCGATGCCGCCGAATAGATGATCATGTTGTGCGAAGGCGGGATCAGCAGCCCGACGATCGCCGCCGTCACAGTGACGTTGACGGAAAAATCGTCAGGGTAATTCTTCTCGCGCATCAGCGGAACCATCGTCGATCCGATTGCCGATGCGCTGGCGATGGCGGATCCCGAAACCGCGCCGAACATCATCGATGCGCCCACATCGACAAGCCCCAGCCCCCCGCGCACCCGGCCCACCGCCGCATCCGCCACGCGTACCAGCCGCTCGGCAATCCCCGCGCGATACATCAGATCGCCGGCGAAGATGAAGAACGGGATCGCCATCAGCGTGAACACGCTGATCCCGGCCGCCACCCGCTGCACCGCCACGATCGGGGGAATGCCCATGCTGGCAAAGCAGGCGAGCGCCGCCGCCAGCAGCGAATAGCCTACCGGCACGCCGATCGCCAGCAGCACGAAGAGCACTCCGAACAGGACGAGCAGTTCCATCAGGATTGCTCCTCCAGCGATACTGCATCCACCGCATCGGGCTGCCCGTGCCACAATCTTTCGATCGCGAACCCGGTCATCAACGCGCCCGATACCGGCAGGGGAATATAGGCAAAGGCACGACTGATGCCGAGCGATGGGATCACATTGCCGCGCACGCCCCAGCACAGCATCGCGCCATAGACGACGAACACCAGCCCCATCAGCGCCACGATTGCCGCGATTATCCGGCGCAAGCCCTTGCCGCGCGGGCCCAGCCGTTCCTCCAGCAGGGCGATACGGATGTGAAAGCCTTCGCGCACCCCGGCGGCGGCGGCAAACATCACATACCATATCATCAGCACAAGCGAGAACTGTTCGGTCCACGAAGGGCTGGAAGCGAGCACGAACCGCCCGAACACCTGCCAGCCGATGATCGCCGTCATCGCCACCAGGCCGATCGCGCCCAATTGCACCAGCCAGTCGGAAATGCGCTTACTCATCGCCTGCCTCCCCCAGCGCCACGATCCGTTCGACCAGCGATCGCTGGCGCGCGGAATTGGCAAATTCATCCCATACCGGCTGCATCAGCGCGGCAAAGGGCGCGGTGTCGACCGCGTTGACCTCCACGCCTGCGGCAAGGATCGCCTCCTGCGCGGAGATCACCCGCGCATCCCACAATTCGCGCATCACCGGCACCGATGCGCGTGCCGCCTCGCGCACCAGATCGCGGTCTGCGGCAGATAGCGCGTCCCATGTGAGCTTGCTCATCACCAGCGCTTCGGGCGTCAGCAGATGCTGCGTCAGGCTGTAATAGCCCGCCACTTCGTAATGGCGCGCGCTTTGCAGGCTCGGCCAATTGTTCTCCGCCCCGTCGATCACGCCCTGCGCCAGCGCCTGATACACCTCGCCGAAAGGAATCGGCACAGCATTGCCGCCCAGCGCGTTGACCATCGCCACATAGACATCCGATGCCGGCACGCGCAGTTTGAGGCCCGCCATATCCGTCGGCCGGCGGATCGGGCCGCGGCTGTTGTAGAAACTGCGCGCGCCCGAATCGTAAAAACACAGTCCGATCAATCCGTTCGGCTCCAGCGAACCGAGGATTTCGTCCCCCACTTCGCCATCCAGCGTGCGCCGCATGTGATCGACCGAGCGGAAGATGAACGGCAATGATGGCGGGATCGTCAGCGGGGCCATCGAATTGAGCGGGGCGAGGTTGATGCGATTGAAATCGAGCCCGCCGAAGCCGGTGATTTCCAGCGTATCGGTTTCGCTGCCCAATTGCCCGCCCGCATAGACCTTGATCCCCAGCCTGCCGCCGGTTTTTTCGGCAAGATAGCTGCCCATGAATTCCACCGCGCGCACCGTGGGATAATCGGCCGGGTGGGTATCCGAACTGGTGAACAGGCCGGACAGCCGCGCTTCGCAGCCGCCCAGCGCCAGGCTTCCTGCCAGCCCGCCCGCCAGCATCCCGCTGCCGCGCAGAAAGCGCCGCCGGGTGAACGGGCCGAAGCCGTGATTGAACCTTTGTTGCGAGATGCCCTGCCCCCTCAATCGCCAAGTGCAGTGAAACGAAAATCGCGGAATTTCGCTTCTCCCGGACCCGCCGCATAAAGGCCAGGGCGAAGCATCAGAAATCCTCCACGCACATTGTGGTGATAGCCCGAAACTTCCATTCCCCGATCAAACCGGTGCCAGGTCTGCCCGCCATCCCCGCTGGTATCATAGGTGACGATGTGGCGGCGGTTTGTCACCCGCATTCGCATCCGCTCTCCATGCGGGTTCGCGGGCCGGGCGCGTTCGATGCCGTATTGGTGGGTGACAAAGCGTTCCCCGTCGAACCCCAGACCGCAATAGAGTCTGTCATCGTAGAACAATACCAGCCCGGCCCTGCCGCCTAGCGCGATTTGGATATCGCATTCGAACCGGTAGGACAGATCGCCCGCTGTCAGAAGCAGCGGCGATCCGGTCGAGGGCGCATCGCCTTTCCCCGCGAAGAAGAGCGTGCCGTCAGCGGTCCGCACCCGCTCAAGCTCGTCGGACGCAGGCTGAAAGAAGGCCCATTTTGATCCCAGTTCGAGCGGAGCGGAAAAATCATCCGACAGCGCCATGCCATGCGGCTGGCTGTCCCCGCCGCGCGGCTTGGGCATGGGTTGCGACAGATCCCCGCCGGTCATGCGAAACCAGCCATCGGGCGTGAATTCCACCGGATCGAGCAGGCATTGCCGCCCTAATGTCCAGAAGCCGTTTTCATAACCGTGATAGAATGACCACCAGCTTCCGTCGGGCGCCTCTACCAGCGAGGCATGGCCGCGCGACCACCATGCCTCATCCACGCTTGTGGTGCGGACTAGCGGATTGGCCGGGTGGTGTTCCCAGGGGCCGTGCAGCGATCGTGCGCGGGCGGCGATCACCATGTGCCCCGTGGGTGGCCCGGCCGTGCCGCCCACCGCCGTGATCATGTAGAACCAGCCGCCCACGCGGTGGATCTTGGGGCCTTCGGGCGAAAAGCCTTCCACGATCCAGTCCGCAGGGTATCGCCACGGATCGTAAACGTGTTCCACTTGGCCCGCCAGCGAGAGGTTGTCATCCGACAGGCGCACCCGGTCACCGCCGGAGAGAAACAGCCAGCGGCTGCCATCTTCGGCAACCGCGTGGCAGGGATCGATATGATCGTGCAGGCCTAGCGGGACCGGGTCGCTCCACGGCCCTTCGATATGATCTGCCCAGCTGACGAAGATATCGTTGCGCGGCTGCGCCTTTACCGGAATGTAGAGCAGATAGCGGCCGCGGTCCTTGTGCAGTCCGGGTGCCCAGACAGAGCCAATATTGCGCTGCAAGGCAGGCCGGAGCGGTCGCCAGTTCACCAGATCGCGCGAATGCCAGATCGTCAGACCGGGGTAGGCATCGAAGGTGGAAAAGGTCATGTAATAATCGTCGCCATCCTTCAGAATGGCGGGATCCGGGCGATCGCCAGAAACGACCGGATTGAGGAACTGTCCATCGCCCAGATCGGGGATGCGCTGGTTATCGAAGCCGCGTCGATACTCCTGAATGCGCTGGGCCGGGTGCTGGCTTTGATCAGCAGCCGATGCGCTTCCCGGTTCCTGCGCCCCGGCAGCTCCGGTCCAGCCAACCAGGCCGCCAAGCCCGGTGGCGGCAGCTCCGCGGAGGATATCGCGCCGGTCGATCATCAAGCAAAACCCGTCGTTCGTGCCCAGCTGCGCCACAGGTCCGGCCAGGCTTCCACCGGCTTTCCGATCGCCTTGCGCAGACCGAAACCGTGCCCGCCGTGCTGAAACAGATGCGTTTCCACCGGGATCTCCCGCTCTTTCAATGCCGCCCGCAGCAGCAGCGAATTGTTGACCGGAACCACGTCATCATCTTCGGCGTGGAGAAGGAAGAACGGCGGCGCATCTGCGGGAATGTTGCGGTGGGGCGAATGCGCGGCCTCCTGCGCGGGCGAAGGCGCCGTTCCCAGCAGGCGCTCGCGCGAACCGGCATGCGCTAAAGGCGCGGACATGGAGACGACCGGATAGACCGGCGCCGCGCAGAACGGTTTGGCCGAAAGCGCATCGGCATCATCGCGCGGGGCATAGGTGACGGCGGCGAACCTTGTGGCGAGATCGGCGCACAGATGCCCGCCGGCTGAAAAGCCCATCGCCGCTACCCGTTCGGGGTCGATCGCGAACTGGCCCGCGCGATGGCGTATGAGCCGCAACCCACGCTGGGCGTAAGACAGTGAAACATCCGCACCCGCCGCCCAGCCATCGTAGGGCAGGCGGTAGAACAATACGAAAGCGGTGAAGCCACGCGCGGCCAGCCGGCGCGCCATTTCATAGCCTTCCTTGTCCACCACCACATGGCGATATCCGCCGCCCGGCAGCAGCAGCACCGCCGCGCCATTGGGCCGGTCCGGCCGGAAAACCGCCATGCGCGGTGCCGAAATGCCCAGCACCGCGCGATCGGTAACGAGCGGATCTTCCGATCGCTCGGTAACCTGCTCCACCGGCGGGGCAGCAGGCATCCCCGGCGCTCCTTCCGGCCACAGATCGATGGTTTCAACCGGCTGCGGCAGTCCCGGCGGCAGTTCACCCCCGGTCTGCGGCGGCGCGGTCTGGGCAGAAGCCCGAACCGCGCCCAGTCCCGCCAGCGAGAGGTCTGCGACAAGCAGTGATCTGCGATCGCTTTTCATCGGCAGGCCTCCCGGTTCGCTCCGCCTTCAAGCTAGAGCTGCAGCCGGACACCGGCCATGATGACTCGCCCGAAGCTGTTGTTCTCGAAATTGCGACGGGCAATATCATCGGTAAAGCGCCTGCGCGAATCATCGGTAAGATTGGTTCCTTCGATCGCCAGCTCGATCCCTTCGAACAGGCGATAACGGATCGAGGCATCGACATTGAGCGCGCTGTTGAACCCTTCGAAGATGTTCCGGTTTCCGCTGGTTCCGGAAAGGAAATCATCGCGATAGGCGATCGAGGCGCGGGCGGAGAACCTGTCATCCTCGTAGTAGATCGTGCCATTGGCCGAAGCCTTCGCCAGATCGAGCAATGGACGGGTAAATATTTCGGCTGTTCCGCCCGCCGGATTGCCTGCGGAATTGATCGTGTCCGCCGCGCCCAGGATGGTGAAATCGACTTCGCTGTCGACAATGGTCACATTGCCCAGCACGCCGAAATTGGCGAGCAGACTTTCGGCAAAGACATCGAATGGCAGGTTCAACTGGAATTCGACACCCTGCAGATCGCCGCCCGGCCCGTTGATGCTGGTACGGAATTCGATCGGGACATTGACGTTTCCGCCACCAACGATAGCGGTGTGCAGCGGTGTTCCAGCCGTCAGCAGCGAGGTCGGCAACTGGCTGTCGGCAAAAACGCCCTGGAAGCTGCTGGCGAGCGGGAAGCTGGCAATATCCTTGGCAAACACCGCGACAGAAGCAATGGCGCCGGGGGCAAAATACCATTCGAGCGAAGCATCGAAGGCATCGGCACGGAACGGATCGAGGAACGGATTGCCCGAGGTGATCCGGAAGTTGAATTCGTCGATCGAACCGCCCGGAGAAAGGCTGCCCAGCGATGGCCGGGTAATCACCTGGCTCCACGCCCCACGCAGCACGAGGTCATCGGCGAGGAAGACGTTCAGATTAACCGCTGGCAGCCAGTCGTTATAACCGCGCTGCACTTCCACTTCGGTGCTGCCCACGAAGCCGGTCGAAGCCTGATCGGTATGCACGTAACGCAGCCCGGCATTGCCGGTAACCCGCAGGCCGATGGCATCGGTATCCCAATCGACCTGCGCATATCCGCCGATAACTTCCTCTGTTACCCTCCGGTCGCTGCCAAGATTTGGCACTGCCTCGCGTTCAAACAGGCCGACCGCATCGGCGGCAGCGAAAAGGTCGGGGACGATCCAGGTGGATGTGGTGCCCGCAGGCTGGCCCGCATTGCCCAGGTTGAAGACTTCGGAAATGTCCGCCGTTACCGGCAGGCCCACCTGCCCGGGCGCGCAGGTGAAGGCCGCGCAGAAGGTGCTGTCGCGCCGGCCCTGCTGGGTATCGAAGGTGAACTTGCGGTAGATGCCGCCCACTTCAAATACCACATCGTCAACCGCTTCCCAGGCAACATTGCCCGAAAGCGTTTCGAACTTGTTGACCACCGAACCGGGTCGATCGCGGAATTCGGCCAGTTGGAATTGCGTCGGGTCGCTGATGCCGTTGTCGCCGAAAGTAATTCTCGGCTGGAACATTTCGGTAAAATCGAAGCTGAACCCGTTGAAGTCGCGATCATCGAAAATCAGGGTTGCTTCAATCGGGCTGCGCGCGTCAGATTTTGAAAACCCGCCCAGTACATTTACCGACATGCGATCGGTCAGCTGCTGTTCGACATTGGCGGACAGCTGATAGAATTCGGTATTGAGTTCGCGCAGGAAACTTTCGGTCCGCACCCAGGCGTTATCGAAAGTCCCGGTAATCATGTTATTGTTCTCATCAACGCTGAAATCGACCACGTCGATCGAACGTTCGTTGGAGCGGAACAGCACTTCAGCCCATTCCTCGGTGCGCGTCTCGTCAAATGTTGCATAGAGACCGTCGATCGAAATGCTGGTGTTTTCCGATGGCTCCCATTGTATCGCGCCGGTCAGGCCCAGGCGTTCACGATCGTGTTCGATCAGGCCATAGCGCGGAATGCGCGGGTGGAACGCCAGCCCCGCCTGGTCGCAAACCGGACTGGCAACATAAGTGCCACCCGCAAAACAATCGGTGCCGTTGACCGAGCGGAACGCCGCCTGCTGCCAGCGCACCGTATTATTGCCCAGTTCGGAGGTCACATATTCGGAAAATGCTGCCGAAACCGATACGCCGAAGGTGCCGTCCTCATTGGTCCAGCCGACCAGTCCGGCAAGGCGCGGCCCGACATCGTCGTTCAAATCATTGTATCGCGCCTGTGCGGAAGCGACGACGCTCCAGCCCGGCTCGAACGACAGTGGATTGCCGGTGTTGAGATCGATCACCGCACCCAGCGAGCCTTCGTCAAGCGAGGCCTCCGAGGTCTTGTGAACGACGATCGAGTTGAACAGTTCGGATGCGAATATATTGAAATCGAAGCCACGACCATCGTTGTCGGGCGAGGTGGTGATGGCCTCCATTCCGTTCACACGCACGCGGGTAAACTGGCCGCCAAGACCGCGAACGACCACGGTGCGACCTTCACCGGCTTCGCGCTGGATGGCGATGCCGGGCACACGCTGGAGCGATTCGGCCAGGTTGGTGTCGGGAAATTTGGCGATGTCCTCAGCCACGATCACATCGATCTGGCTGGTCGATTGGCGTTTCGCCCCGATCGCGGCGGAGAGCGATTCGCGGAAGCCTGAAACGACGATTACATTGTCATCCGGAACGCTGTCATCTTGGGCCACATCGACCGGATCGCCGGGCGCCGGTGCCGCCGCGTCCTGAGCAAATGCCGCAGGCGATATGACAAGCGCTGCACCGGCGAGCAGTGTGCTCCTGGCACCGGTCCGAACACTACGGGTCAAAACTTTACGCATTTTCTAATCCTCCCCAAATGGCACCGGTGTCTTTCTTTGGGGAGAGCCGAAACCAGCCGGTTCCGGCCATTGCCCATGCAAACACCCGTCGGATCCCAGTCCCGGCCCCTTTGTGGTAACCGGTGTCATATCTTCTTGCACGGTGATGGCGATGCTGTCAAGATGGCTCTTGCGAGAGAAGGAATTGCCATGAAACTGTTGCGAATTTGCCTGCTTGTCTTCGGCGCTTTGGCCATGAATAGTCTGGCGCTGACCGCCCCTGCGGTCGCGCAATCGCCCAATCCGACCGACGGTGGCGCCGGCGGGCGGATCATCAGGGTGACCACGCTGGCCAAGGCCGGGCCGGGCAGTCTGGCCGAGGCGCTGGCAGCCCAGGGCCCGCGCACCATCGTATTTGAAGTGGGCGGAACGATCGACCTGGAACGATCGGTGCTCACGATACGCAATTCCGATGTCACCATTGCCGGGCAAACCGCTCCGTCGCCGGGCATCACCATCATCCGCGGGGGGATCGATGTGCATACGCATGATGTCATCATCCAGCACCTTCGGGTAGTGGTGGGCAGCGATGGCCAGCCGCGCCGTTCGGGATGGGAGGCCGATGCCTTCTCCACCCGCACCGCGCATAATGTGCTGCTGGAAAACAACAGCTTCTTCTGGGCGATCGATGAAAACATGTCCGCATCGGGCCCGCGCTTTACCGGCGACAGCGTGGAGGAATGGCGCGAGGGCACCAGCCGCAACATCGTGTTCCGGCTCAATCTGGCCGCCGAAGGGCTGGCCGATTCCTCGCATCCCAAGGGCGAGCACTCCAAAGGTTCGCTGATCCACGACAACGCCACCGGGATCATTTTTGAACGCAATATCTGGGCGCACAATGTGGAACGATCGCCGCTTCTGAAGGGCGGGGCAGAAGCGCTGATGATCAACAATCTGATCTATGATCCGCAACATCGCGCGGTGCATTACAATCTGATGGATCTGGAATGGGCCGGGCACACGCCCGTGGACGGGCGGCTGACGGCGGTGGGCAATGTCCTGCGCGGTGGCAACAGCACCGATGACGGACTACCCTTTCTGATGATCGGGGGAGTGGGCGATCTGCTCTATTACGGGGCAGACAATATTGCCGTCGACCGGATGGGGAATGCCTTGCCCATGTTCGGCCGATACGGCGTTACACCGGCCGAAATCATCGTGCAGGATGCGCCGCTGCACGATCTTTCGCCATATGACATCCTTCCCGCAGCAGATCTGGAAACCGAACTTCTCGCCACCGCCGGAGCGCGGCCGTGGGACCGCAGCGAAATGGAAGTGCGGGTGCTGTTCTTCATTGCCGAAGGGCGCGGAGAGGTGATCGATTCCGAAGCGGAAGTTGGCGGCTATCCCGTATTCGATGCCACAAGCGCCGAATTCCGCGAGGAAGACTGGGATTTGCAGACGCTGGTGCCGCGTTCGGGCCACTGGCCGGGGCAGCGCGAGGGGGCGCAGGAATTCCTGTCCCCGCGCGATCGACTGATGCGCGCGCCAGCCGGGTAAATTGGCCCCACTCTGAGCAGGATCCGAACGAAGCCCGATTGAAGTGATTGAATATTAGCCAGTTGGGTGCGAGATTATCGCCATGCTGTCGCAGAAAGCCCGATACACCATTCGCGCCATCCAGCACCTTGCCGACCGTTGGGGGCAGGGCGTGTCCACCATGGGCGAGATTGCAGAAAAGCAGAACATTCCACGCAAGTTTCTCGCCGTGATCCTTTCCGAACTCAGCCGCGAGGGTTTAGTGCTCTCACGCCGGGGGCGCGATGGCGGCTATGCGCTGGCGATTGCTCCGGTAGATATCCGCTATGGCGATGTCGTCCGCATCATGCGCGGATCCCTGGCGCTTGTGCCTTGCGCCAGTCGCTATGCCCATGAACGCTGCCAGAACTGCATCGAGGAAGAGGAATGCCGCCTCCGCAGCCTCATGCTGAGGGTTCGCGACCAGACCGCCGAAGTGCTCGACAGTGTGACTTTTGCCGATCCGATACCGCTGGAGCCACGCTTCAAGGATAGCTGATTGCAGTTCGGGCTAGCGGCAGAATTGCCCGCTTGGTCGGTTGGCTATTGCTTACTCAAGTATATTGGTTATGTATCGATTCGTCGGGACGTAAACCAAGTCGACCGGCCAAGCACTTGATGGAGATCGAGCAATGGCCTTAGTCCTTAATCCCCCAACCGCAGCGGCCAGCAGGCCGCGCGACACAAGCCACCTGCGTGCGCGCAACAGCGCATGCGAAAGCCAGCAAACCTGGGCCGGTTTCTGGGCCGGTTTCTGGGCCGTTGTCCTGATTTTCGTGATTGTCTGAGGAGAACCGCCATGGGCAGCCATCACTTTCAGCACGGCCCTGTCGAACCCACCATTCTCATCGTCTCGGGGCTGAACGGCAGCGGGCCGAACCACTGGCAGAGCCATTGGGAACGCGACTACCCCAACGCGCAGCGCGTTGATTTGGGGATGTGGGATAATCCGCATCGCAATACCTGGGTAAACAAGCTCAATCTGGCCATCGAGCGCGCAAGGCGCCCGGTAATCCTCGTTGCGCACAGCCTGGGTTGCCATGCCGTGGCCTGGTGGGCCGAATACGAACGGCCTGCTCCGGGCGATCCGGTTGTGGGCGCGCTGCTGGTCG
>JBGSLI010000392.1:0-4961 GCA_041740775.1 Alteraurantiacibacter sp.
CATCGCGCAAGGGCGCACCGTCGCACTCGCCAACAAGGAGGCGCTGGTTTCTGCGGGCGGGGTGATGACGCGGCTGGTGGAAAAGCACGGCACTACGCTGCTGCCGGTCGATTCCGAACACAATGCGATTTTCCAGTGCCTCCAGGGCAACCAGATCGCGGACGTGCGCTGGATCACCCTCACCGCCAGCGGCGGGCCGCTGCGGACGAAGACGCTCACCGAACTGGAGGCTGTTACCCCCGCGCAGGCGGTGGCGCATCCCAATTGGGATATGGGCGCAAAGATCAGCGTCGATAGCGCCACCATGTTCAACAAGGGACTGGAATTCATCGAAGCGCATCACCTGTTCCCGGTGGGGCTGGACGCCTTGCGGATCGTGGTCCACCCGCAAAGCGTGATCCATTCGATGGTCGAATACCGCGACGGATCGACGCTCGCCCAGCTTGGCCCCAGCGACATGCGCGTGCCCATCGCCTCGGCGCTGGCGTATCCGGCGCGGATGGATACGCAGTGCAAGCCGCTCGATCTTGCAACTATCGGTGAACTCACCTTCTTCGCCCCCGACGAGGAACGCTTCCCCGCCACCAGACTCGCCCGTGAAGCCGCGCACGCAGGCGGCGCGGCGCCCGCCGTATTGAACGCCGCGAACGAAGTGGCGGTGGCGGCTTTTCTCTCTGGTCAGATAAGGTTCACGCAAATTTCGGCAATTGTTGCCAGAACCCTCGACAATTATGCGCCGCCAGCGCCTTCGGACCTTGCAGCCGTGCTGGCTGTCGATGCCGAGGCGCGGGTTCGCGCAAGGGAAGTGATGGAGCCTGCCTGAGTGGATATCGTAAGCCTGCCTTTCTGGATGTATATCGCCGGATTCCTCGCCATGCTGGGGCCGCTGGTGGTGCTGCATGAGCTGGGCCATTATCTGGTCGGACGCTGGTTCGGCGTGGGGGCGGATGCCTTTTCGGTCGGTTTCGGCAAGGAAATCGTCGGTTTTACCGACAGGCGAGGCACCCGCTGGAAGATCTCGGCGCTGCCGTTTGGCGGCTATGTGCAGTTCAAGGGGGACATGAACCCCGCCAGCGTGCCCGATCTCGAAAATCCGCCACCGCCCGATGCTTTCCAGACCAAGCCGCTGTGGCAGAAATCTCTGATCGTGGCGGCGGGGCCGGTGATGAATTTGCTGATCGCCATCGCCATCCTCGCCAGCTTCAACATGGCCTATGGCAAGGGCGTGTCGCCGCCGGTGGTGGAAGTGCTGGTGGAAGATGGGGTGGCGGCCGCTGCCGGGCTGGAAGTGGGTGATCGCATCCTGTCGGTCGATGGCAGGCCGATCGGGGACTTCGGCGAAATCGCCGCGCTGGTGGCGCCGTTCCCCAATGAAACGATCGACATCGCAGTGGAGCGCGGGAATGCGCGGCGCGATTTCACCATGATCATCGCCAGCATGGAAGAACGCGATCGCTTCGGCAATGCCTATCAGGTCGGGCGGATCGGCATCGGTTCGCAATCGCGCGAGTTCATTGCCGTGGGGCCGGTGGAATCGGTGACGCTGGCGGTTCACCAGACCGGCCAGATCCTTGACATGATGGTGACCGGAATCTGGCAGATCATCAGCGGCAGGCGTTCTGTCGAAGAACTGGGCGGGCCGATCACCATTGCCAAATATTCGGGCGAACAGCTCAGCCTGGGCTGGGAAGCCTTTGCCTATTTCGCCGCGCTGATCTCGATTAACTTGGCATTCATTAACCTCCTGCCAATTCCCGCCCTCGACGGCGGGCATCTGGCGTTTTATGCGGTCGAGGCAATTCGCCGTCGGCCAGCCAGTCCCCGCAGTCAGGAACTCGCGTTCCGCACCGGCATCGCCATCGTTTTGGCGCTGATGGTGTTTGTGACGATGATCGATATTGCCAAATTGCCCTTCTGGGGCGGTTAGGCGTGGAAAGGTAACAGGTTCAGCGCGAAATCCGGCCAAAAGCCGCAAGCCTTGCTTGATTGCCATGGCGGCATCGGGCAAGGGCGCGTTTTCGCGCGATTGAACCAGAATAGGCCAGCCCGGATGCGGGCCCTGCGGGGGTGGGGCAAGGCGGGCTGAAAAGTTGGGGCGCAATTGTCGACTAGAGTGGACGGATAATGGGTTCCTGCAAGGCCAGAACTAACACCGTGACGCATTATGCCGCAGCCCTGCTGGGCTGTTCGATGCTGGCCGGAATGCCGATTTCTGCCGCCGCGCAGGATGAAGGGGTTCCCGCGCCGGAAGAATCGCAGCAACAGCAGGAGCCACCCGCTCCCGCTCCCGCTCCGGTAACAATTGTGGCGCCGCAACAGGGCGAGGTGATCCGCGCCATCGCGGTATCGGGTTCGCAGCGGCTCGAATCCGAAACCGTCGTCAGCTACATCCAGCTGCGACCGGGCGATACCTACACCGCCGCCGCCGCAGATCAGGCGTTGATCGCGCTTTCCAACACCGAACTGTTCACCGATTTCGGCATCACCTTCGACGAAGGCACCGGCACGATGACGATCACGGTGCAGGAAAACCCGATCATCAACCGCATCATTCTGGAGGGCAACCGCCGGGTCAAGGACGACAAGATCCTGCCCGAAATCAACCTTTCCGCGCGGCAGATATTCACCCGCAGCCGCGTGCGTGCCGATGTTGCCCGCATCATCGAACTGTACAAGCGCCAGGGCCGCTTTGCCGCCACCGTCGAACCGCAGATGGTGATGCTCGACCAGAACCGCGTGGATGTGATCTTCGAGATATCCGAAGGCCCGAAGTCCAAGGTCCGCCAGATCAACATCATCGGCAACGAGGTGTTTTCCGACGGCGATCTGATGGACGAGATGATGACGCGCGAAGACAGCCTGTTTGCCTTCTTCAGTTCCAGCACCAGTTATGATCCCGACCGGATGGCGTTCGACCAGCAATTGCTGCGCCAGTTCTATCTGACCCAGGGCTACGCCGATTTCCGTATCGTTTCTGCGGTGGCCGAACTGACGCCCGATCGGCGCGATTTCATCATCACCTATGTGGTGGAAGAAGGCGAACGCTATACTTTCGGCGATGTCGAGGTGATCAGCCAGCTGCGAGATTTTTCGAGCGAGGCGCTCACCGCCGGGCTGACGATGACCACCGGCAACTGGTACAACGCCGAACAGATCGACGATACGGTGGAAGGGCTGACCGAAACCGCCGGCGCCTTCGGCTATGCCTTTGCCGACGTGCGCCCGCGCATCGCCCGCAACCCCGAAGACCGCACGATGGATGTCACCTTCACCGTGGCCGATGCTCCGCGCGTCTATGTCGAGGCGATCGAGGTGAACGGCAATACCCTGACGCAGGACAAGGTGGTGCGCCGCGAATTCCGCATTGCCGAAGGCGATGCCTTCAGTTCGTTGCAGGTGCGGCGTTCCACCGCGCGGATCAATTCGCTGGGCTATTTCCAGGAAAATTTCGAGATCGAGCAGGTCGAAGGCTCCAGCCCCGATCGCATCATCCTGCAGGCCAATGTGCAGGAAGCGCCCACCGGCGAGCTTTCGCTGTCGGCGGGCTTTTCCAGCCTGGAAAGCTTCATCTTCAACGGCTCGATCCGGCAGAACAATTTCCGCGGCCGCGGGCAGTCGGTGGGGCTGGGGATCAATTATTCGCGGTTCTCGCGATCGGGCAATATCAGCTTTACCGAACCCAAGGTGTTCGATCGCGATATTGCGCTGGGCTTCGACATCTTCCGGCAGGATTTCAACAACGGTTTCTTCGATCGTGACCGGGCAACCTTCGAACAATCCACCACCGGTTTCGGCCTTCGGGTCGGCGTGCCGGTTTCCGAATTCATCAGCTTTCTGGGCCGCTACACGCTCAATTTGCAGGAAATCACCGTCGACGAGAACCAGTTCTTCGCCGATTTCGACGGCGACGGGGTAACCCAGTGCGAACCGCTGCTGGCGGGGCGTTCGCTGTGCGATGCGATCGGTAACAGGGTACAGTCGATCCTGGGCGCCTCGCTCAGCTACAATACGCTCAACAGCCGCCTGCGCCCCACGCGCGGGTCCACCGCCACCGCCTCGGTCGATATCGCCGGGCTGGGGGGGGAGACGAAATATGTGCGCGGCCGGGTAAACGCGGCGCGGTTCTGGGATCTGGGCAGCGGCTTCATCGGTTCGCTGTCGGTCGAAGGCGGGTATATCTTCGGCTGGGGAAGCGAAGACGTGCTGCTGGCCGACCGGTTCTTCCTTGGCGAAGGGCAGATGCGCGGCTTCGACATTCGCGGGGTTGGCCCGCGCGTGGTGCGGCGCTTCTTCCTCGATGAGAACAATGATGGCGTGCTCGACGATGCCGACCTGCTGCCGATCCTCGACGAACGCAATCAGGACGATGCGCTGGGTGGCAATGCCTATTACCTCGCCCGCGCGGAAATCGAGATTCCGCTGGGTTCGGGCGCGCGCGAACTGGGGCTGCGGCCGTCGATCTTCGTCGATGTCGGCTCGGTCTTCGATGTCAGCAGGCCGCCGATAACGATCAGCCCGCTGCCCGACGGGCTGTTCATCCCGCAGCGCGATGGCGACGGCAACCCGCTGTTCACCCAGGTGACGCGCGATGCCAGCGGCGCGATCATCGCCACCAATCTGGTCAGCACGCCGATTGCCCCCGATGGCTCGCTCAACCAGCCGTTCGGCACGCAATTGCCGCCGTTCGTCGAGGAATTCGTCGGCGATTCGATCAATCCGCGTATTACGGCGGGTATCGGCGTCAACTGGAACTCGCCCTTCGGTCCGTTCCGGATCGATCTTGCCGCCACGCTGATGAAAGAGCGTGGCGACGAAACCAAACTCTTCTCCTTCAACGTAGGAACACAATTCTGATGAAAATCCTCCCGTTCAAGTCGGCGCTTGCCGCCGTTCTCGCCGCCACTGCCCTTGCGGCTCCCGCGCTCACCCTGCCCGCGATGGCGCAGGACGCGCAGCGCATC
>JBGSLI010000393.1:0-8359 GCA_041740775.1 Alteraurantiacibacter sp.
GCTGGTGATCGTGCCCGGCGCGGGCCACATGCTGCCGCGCGAAGCCCCCGATGATGTGAACGCCGCGATCGCCGCCTGGCTGGCCGAACCCGCCGCAGAATGAATTTTGCCGAATATCCTTGCAACACTGACCGACAAAGAGGACCCGAAGATGAGTGACCACACGCTGCAAGCCAAGCTGGATGCCCAGAGCGATATCGTCGATTTCCTGCGCAACCAGCAGGTTGGCCCCAATGTTTACCCCGGCGTGCCCGCCGAATATTCCAACTGGCGCAAGGAACAGAAGGGCTGGGGCGAGACCTGCGTATTGTTCAACCAGAGCTATCACATGGTCGAACTCTATGTGCGCGGCCCCGATGCGATGGCGCTGCTGGAATATACCGCGATCAACAGCTTCAGGAACTTCGCGGTCGACAAGGCCAAGCAATATGTGCCCGTCACTCCCGATGGCTTTGTGATTGGCGATGTGATCCTGTTCTATCTGGCGGAAGAGGAATTTTCGCTGGTGGGCCGCGCGCCCGCGATCGAATGGGTGGAATTCCACGCGCAATATCCGAAGGCGGACGGCAGCAAGTGGAATGTGAGCGTGGAGCGCGACGAACGCACCGCCATGCGCAGCGATGGCGTGCGCAAGAATTATCGCTTCCAGCTGCAAGGCCCCAATGCCATGAAGACGCTGGAGGCGGCGATGGGGCAGACACCGCCCGATCTCAAGTTCTTCAACATGGCGCATATCGCCATCAACGGCAGGGATGTGATCGCGCTGCGCCACGGCATGGCGGGCCAGCCGGGTTACGAACTGTTCGGCCCGTGGGAAGATTATCAGGCGGTACATTCCGCGCTGGTGGAAGCGGGCAAGGCCTTCGGGCTGGAGCTTGTGGGTGGCCGCGCCTATTCGTCCAACACACTGGAATCGGGCTGGCTGCCTTCGCCGCTGCCTGCCTTCTATACCGGCGACAGCCAGATGATGCAGGATTTCCGCCAGTGGGCTTCGAGCAAAAGCTATGCCGGCATGTGTTCGATCGGCGGTTCCTACGTGCCCGATAGCGTGGAAGGTTATTACCTTACCCCGTGGGACATCGGTTATGGCCACATCGTCAAGTTCGATCATGATTTCGTCGGCCGTGAGGCGCTCGAACGCATGGCGGGCGAAAAGCACAAGCAGAAGGTGACGCTGGCGCTGGACGATGAAAACGTCTCGCGCGTCATGTCCTCGATGTTCTCGCAGGGCGGCCGGGCAAAATGGTTCGAATTTCCCAGCGCGGTCTATGCGATGCACCCGTTTGACGAGGTGCGCAACGCGGCCGGCAAACTCATCGGCGTGTCCACCTGGATCGGCTACTCCTCCAACGAAGGCAAGATGCTCAGCCTTGCCATGATCGATCCCGACGAGGTGGAGATGGGCAAGGAAGTGACGCTGGTGTGGGGCGAGCCGGACGGCGGCACCTCCAAGCCCACCGTCGAACCGCATGAGCAGACCGAGATCAAGGCGATCATCAGCCCGGTGCCCTATTCCAACGTCGCGCGCACTGCCTATGCCGACAGCTGGCGGCAGACGGGCGTGGGCGCCAACGCCTGAACGCATACCCCGCCGTGGGGGAAGGGGAAGGGGCGGCGCGCGCTGGCGGGCTGCCCCTTTTGCTTGTCTGCCCGTTCTTGCTTGCCCTCCCCTTTTTCTTGCCATTGCGGGACGCGCTGCGGCATGGGTGCGGCGATGATATCGCGATTATTCCTGCTGCTGCTGGCGCTGCTGGCCTTCCCCGCGCCCGCGCTGGCCGATGATCTGCAAGGAAGCTGGGTCTTCCGGATCGAGGAAGCGACGATCTTCACCTTCGACATCGCGCAGGATGCGGACGGGAACTGGCATGGAAGCTGGACCCGGCCTGCAAGTTTCCGCAGCAATGGCGTGGTGTTTGCACAGCTGACGGGTTCCGAGCAGCTGGAAGCGATGGCGGCGCTGGAGGCCGACGGGACGATCGAACTCGCCTTTGATGATCCGCGCCCAGGTGCGGTGCCCGATATCTTCCGCTTCCGCCAATCGGGCGAAAACCAGGCGCTGCTCACCTATGTCGGCACCGATCTGCCGCCCTATCCGCTGATCCGCGTGGCACCGGATGGCGGTATCGGCCCCTTCGATGCCGATCGCATTTATGACCGGGACAATGCCGTGACGCAGGCCGATTATGTCGCCCCGGACGCCGCAATCGCGGACGGCCAGACCACACCGGAAAATTCACAAAACCCGCGCCCGCGAGTCGATGCAGGCTTCCTCGACGGCTTGTAAAATCACGATAAGTACCTGTTTTATAAACGAATAAATGGGACATTAACCTCCAAAATTTATACCTCGCTAACCCTAATTGGTTTTCAAGGTTTAATCCGTGTCTGCGCATACAGGTTGCTGATTATCGGGCGAGTTGTCCGGAGAATTGGGGAAATGTTATGTCGGGCAGCAGTTTTCTTTCCCGTTTGCGGGACGACACGGCGGGCAATGTGCTTGCCATTTCGGCAGCTGCAATGATCGCCTTTACCGCGTTGATCGGTTCGGCGATGGATCTCAGCGTTGTCTATATGGCGCGCGGCAAATTGCAGAACGCCTGCGATGCGGCGGTGCTGGGCGCGCGGCAGAGCATGAGCGGGACCACGTTCAACACCGCAGTTGAGGACGAAGGGCAGCGCTTCTTCGACTTCAACTTCCCCACTGGCACCGCTGGCGCCACCAATGTCGCCTTTGCGCTTGTGCCCGATTCTGCCAATGCCGGCGAGCTTGAAGGCACCGCCAGCGCGACAGTGCCGACAGCGCTGGTGCGCATTCTGGGAATCGATGAAATCGACATTTCGGTGGATTGCGATGCCACGCGGGACATGGGCCACAATGATGTCGTGCTGGTGCTCGACGTGACGGGTTCGATGCTCCAGGCCCCCAGCAATGGCAGCGGCACCAAGATCGAACGCCTGCGTGAAGGCACGTTGGGCCTGTACCGGGCGCTGCAATCGGATGACGGATCGGTGACGCGCTTCGGCATCGTGCCCTATTCGCACACGGTGAATGTGGCGCGCAGCCTGCGCAACCGGGATATCCTGACCAATCAGTGGTTCAACAACGGCAGTTTCAGCTACCGCTGGTGCGATACCAATGGCCGCTCCATCTGGAATTGCCAGAACCGCACTTCCGAAACGCAGCCGACCCAGGGATTCCACAACAACGGCACCAAATATCTCTACAACATTACCTTCAATGTAACCGGGCAGAAGCTGGTCCACATCAGCAATTCGACATGGAACAATGCCAACGGCCTGTTCCCCGGCAATATCGAAGGCTTCCGCACCAGCGGCGATGGTTGCATCGAGGAGCGCCCGACGATCGATCCGGCGAATCCAGCGCCGGCGGGCGAGTTCATCATCCGCGATTACGTGACCCGCGCCGATATCGATGACCTTGCCGCCAACGCCAACGACGATGCGCGCCAGTTCGGCCGTTATGATCCGGGCGTGCAATTGGGCCAGTCGCAGGTCGGCTGCCCGTCCGAAGCGCAGCGGCTGGCGGAATATGACGACGAAGAAGCCTTCGAAGACGCGATCAACGCCGCCACCGCCAATGTTACCGGCGGCACCTATCACGATGTCGGCATGCTGTGGGGCGCGCGCTTTGCCTCGCGCACGGGCTTCTTTGCCGGCAACAATTTCATCCAGGGCGACAATGTTACCGATATCGATGGTGTGCCCGTCAACACCCATATCGTGTTCATGACCGACGGCATGCTCGATACCGGAACAACGCTCTATTCCGCGCATGGGGTGGAAACCCATCAGAACCGCACCCGTGGTTCCGGTTCGCAGGATGATCAGCACATCGCCCGCTTTGCCGCCACCTGCGCACTGGCCAGGCAGATGGGCATCACCGTCTGGGTGATCGCGCTGGATGTGACCGATACCGACGATGTCCGGCCCTGCGCCACCAGCGAAGACCAGTTCTACACCAGCGATGGATCCGATCTGGAAGAAATCTTCGAGGAAATCGGCCAGGGCATCGGCAATCTGAGGCTGACGCGGTGATCGCCCGCCTGCGCTCCCCGCTGGCGCTGCGGCGGGACGATCGGGGTTCGACGATCGTGGAATTCGCCTTCGTCGCCCCGGTGCTGGTACTGATCCTGCTGGCGGGCTTCGATTTCGGCCACCGCAGCTATGTCACCGCCGTGCTGCAAGGCGCGCTGACCGATGCCGCGCGCGCCGCATCGGTGCAGGCGCCGGCCATTCCGGGCATTGGCGCCACGCTGGAAGAACGGGTGGAAAATTCCATCTCAAGACAGGTCAGCCCGATTGCCACATCGGGATTTACCCTGGTAGTGGAGCAGAGCAATTTCTTTGAATTCAGCGGCATCGGCAATCCTGAAAAGATCGTCCAGGATAATGACGGCGACGGCATTTACGACGAGGATAACGGCGATTGCTTTTCCGACCTCAACGAAAACGGCCAATTCGATCTGGATACCGGCCGCGAGGGCCGCGGCGGATCGAACGACGTGGTATTCTATCAAGCCACGCTGACGATGGATTCGCTGGTGCCGTTGGCCAACCTGCTGGGCGGCAGTTCGGAATATGTGCTGGTGGCTGAAACCGCAGTGCGCAACCAGCCCTGGGGTGCGCAGGTTACCCCGCCGGTGGTGTGCGGGGTGGTGCCATGACAAACGCCCGGCCATTCCTGCGCCGCCTTGCGCGTGACGAGGGCGGCCTCGCCTTCATCGAATTCGCCTTTGCCGCGCCGGTGCTGCTGTTGCTGATCCTGGGCGGGCTGGAACTGGCCAATTACGCGCTTGCGCATTTGCGCGTGAACCAGATTGCGATGACCGTGGCGGACAATGCCGGCCGCGTCACCACCGGGATAGACGAGGCCAATGTCCATGAAGTGTTTGCCGGTGCCGAAGTGATCGGCGTACCGATCGATTTCGAGGCCAATGGCAGGGTCGTGCTGTCATCGTTGCAGCCCAATGGCCAGACCGGCGCCAACGAAGGGCAGATGATCAACTGGCAGCGTTGCTGGGGCGATTTGAATGTGGCGCCGCGTTATGGCGTGGAAGGCGACGGGCGCACCGATTCCTCGCTGGAAACCGGCATGGGCAGAACGGGCAACCGGATCACCTCGGCGCAGGGCACTGCGGTAATGGTGGTGGAAGTGACCTATACCTATCAGCCGCTGATCGATTCCGGCTATTTGGTGATCGACGATACGATCACCCATGAAAGCGCCTTCAATGTGCGCGGGCGGCAGAGCAACAATATCTCCAACAGCCAGAACCTCACACAGTTGACCTGTTCGGGCTGACCGCTGATTCCAGAGTGCGGCGGTTCCGCTTCGCTCCGAATCCCAACGGCTTTTCAAGCCCGTTGGTCATCCCCAATCACGTGCATTGCCCGTCTTGCATTCGTAACAAGTCGAGTCCACCATGGGTCTTGAACAAGGCATCGGTCCGCCCGGCCCACAGACGGGAACGTTTCGGACGTAGGCATCGGGGTTTTGTTCACTGAGACATGTCCTTCCCGCCAAGGGGAGGAAAGGTGGGCAAAACTTCATCCCGTGCGGTAATCCGCCGACAGAACTCCCGCCGCCAGCAATTCATCCTCATGGCCCTTCTCGCGCCAGCTTTCGGCCAGCGCCTCGGCCTCCCATTGCTGCATCGCCGGATGCGCAAGGATGTGTTCCACCCACGCCTGCCCCGCTTCGCCGACATCGAGCGCATAGGTGCGGATGCGGAAAGCGACGGGGGCAAAAAAGGCATCCAGCGCGGTGAAGGCGGAACCGGCCAGCCACGGGCCGCCGAAGCCTGCCAGCCCCTCGGAAAACAATTCGCCCAGCCGCGCCACATCCCGCGCCAGCGCCGCATCATGCGCACCCTTCTGCACCCGCACCCCAACATTCATCGGACATTGCTGGCGAAGCGCGGAAAAGCCGGCGTGCATTTCTGCCACGCCGCACATGGCAAAGGCGTGCGCGGCGGCATGTTCGGGCCAGATCCCGCCGTGGTGTTCGGCCAGATAGAGCACGATCCCCAGCGAATCCCACACCTTGCGTTGGTGGTGGAGCAATACCGGAACCTGGCCGGTGGGCGAAAAGGCGCGGAAGGCATCGAAATTTTCCGCCGCTGCAAAGGGTTCGACGCGATCAGCAAAGCCGATGCCCAGCGCCTGCATCAGCACCCACGGACGCAGCGACCAGCTCGAATAGTTCCGGTTGGCGGTTATCAGCGTGTAGGCAGGCGTCACCCGGTCAGCCTTCGTAATGCGCGGTCGTCTTGGCAGCCACATCTTGCGCGCTCACGCCAGGGGCCAGTTCGATCAGGCGGAAAGGGCTGGTGTGATCGGGGCGCTGGAACACCGCCAGATCGGTGATGATCATGTCCACCACATTGGTGCCCGTCAGCGGCAGCGTGCATTGGGGGATGAACTTGGGATCGCCGTTCTTGCTGGTGTGTTCCATCACCACGATGATCTTCTTCACTCCGGCGACCAGATCCATCGCCCCGCCCATGCCCTTCACCATCTTGCCGGGGATCATCCAGTTGGCGATATCGCCGTTTTCGGAAACCTCCATCGCGCCCAGCACGGTCAGATCGATATGCCCGCCACGGATCATGGCAAAGCTGGTAGCGCTGTCGAAATAGGCGCTGTGGGCCAGTTCGCTGATGGTCTGCTTGCCCGCGTTGATCAGATCCGCATCGACTTCGTCGGGATAGGGGAACGGGCCGATCCCCAGCATCCCGTTTTCGCTTTGCAGCGTCACCTGCATGTCGGATGGAATGTGGTTGGCCACCAGCGTGGGAATGCCGATGCCCAGGTTGACGTAATAGCCGTCCTCCAGTTCCTGCGCCGCACGGGCGGCCATCTGGTCGCGGGTCAAGCCCATTGGCAGGCCATCATGGGTGGTCATCAGGCGGTCTCCCTTTCGCGCGTGGTCACAAATTCGATCTGCTTGTCATAGGGCGCGCCCACAATCATGCGCTGGACGAATACGCCGGGCAAATGGATGCCATCGGGATCGAGCGCGCCGGCGGGCACCACTTCCTCCACCTCCACCACGCACACCCTGCCGCAGGTGGCGGCGGGCTGGTTGAAATTGCGCGCGGTCTTGCGGAACACCAGATTGCCCGTCTCATCCGCCTTCCACGCCTTGACGATCGACAGATCGGCAAAGATCCCGCGTTCGAGGATGAAATCCTCCATCTCCCCGTCACGATTGACGAAGCGTTTCACTTCCTTGCCCTCTGCCACCTGCGTGCCGACGCCGGTTTTGGTATAGAAACCGGGGATCCCCGCGCCGCCCGCGCGCATCCGTTCGGCCAGTGTTCCCTGCGGACAGAACTCCACTTCCAGCTCACCGGCCAGATATTGCCGCTCGAACTCCTTGTTCTCGCCGACATAGCTGGAGATCATCTTGCTCACCTGCCGGGTTCGCAGCAGCTTGCCGATGCCTTCATTGTCGATCCCGGCATTGTTGCTGGCGAAGGTGAGGTTTTTCGCGCCCGAAGCCTGGATCGCGTCGAGCAGCCGTTCGGGAATGCCGCACAGGCCGAAACCGCCGGCGGCGATCAGCATGCCATCGTGCAGCAATCCATCGAGGGCGGCCTGGGCACTGGGATAGAGCTTTTGCATCATCGGTCCTTTGGCGAGTTTGTGCGCGCGCCTGTGCAATTAGATGCCCGCGCGGCAATTGTCACCCCGCCCGAATCATTGCTGCGCTGCGCCATACTTGCAGTTGTAACCGCTATTTGCAGCAAAAATGAAGAGGTGAATCAACTTTCAACTTGGATATTTCGTATGCAAAAACAATCGTAAAACTGCAACGTGCAAAATATGCAACAAAACGTGACCTTTTCGCACTTGCGGTATCGGCGCTCCGCCAGCATATGTCTCCCTGCCTTTCAGGCATCCTCTCCCAAAACTTCCAGGGCCCGGTCGGCAACGACCGGGCCCTTTTTTCTTTGCCCTGCCGGGACCGCCCCGGCAGTTTTGTGCCGGTCGCAGGTTTGCAATGTGCGCAGCGCGTTCCTAGTTCCATCTTCAGGCAGATTGCAAAAGGATGGCGTTCCGGATGGCTGAAGACAATGCAGGCAAGCTGGAAGCGGGAACCGCAAGATTGCAGGTAGCCGCCGCGCGGCAGGAGGAATCGGGCCGCGGCGTAGTGCGGATGCCGCGCACCGCCTTCCAGGCGCTGGGCATCACCGAAGGCGATCCGGTGGAGATCGAGGGCAAGCGCGTCACCGTGGCGCTGGCGCTGCCCGCCTATGACGAGGACGAGGCGCTTGAAGTGATCCGTCTGGATGGCTTGCAGCGCGGCAATGCGCAAACATCTTCGGGCGAACAC
>JBGSLI010000394.1:0-4242 GCA_041740775.1 Alteraurantiacibacter sp.
CACGGATCGTGGCCGAGGATGAGCGCGAGACGACCGGCGCGCGCGCGCTGCTCAATCTGGGCCACACTTTCGGCCACGCGCTCGAAGCGCAGACCGGCTTTGGCGAGCGGTTGCTGCACGGCGAGGCGGTGGCATTGGGAATGGTGCTGGCGGCGCGCTATTCGGCGCGGCGCGGCTATATTTCGGCCAGCGATGCTGCTCGGGTAACTGCCGCCATCGCCGCCGCCGGGCTGCCGGTGGAGATTTCCGCGCTCGGCCTCAATTGTAGCGGTAACGCGCTGGCGGGGCATATGTTGCACGACAAGAAGATGGATGCGGGCACGCTGCCCTTCGTCCTGCTGCGCGGGATCGGCGAGGCGTTTCTCGATCGCGAAGTGGCGATGGCGGATGTCGCCGCCTTTCTGGGCGAGCAGTTGCAGGCGCGTTAATCGGCGAAAATCGCCACTTCATTCAGCCCGTTGCTGTCCGCGCGCGCGCGATACATGCCGCTGGTGTTGAAGCTGAAGGCGGTTTCGCCCTGAGGCGAGATCACGATCACCCCGCCATCGCCGCCAAGTTCAGCCACTTCGGCCATCACATTGTCCCCGGCCTCGCGCGGGCCCATCCCCGCCAGTTCCATCAGGCGGCAGATCGAATTGGCGACGGCAGCGCGGATGAAATATTCGCCCGCTCCGGTGGCTGAAACCGCGCAGGCGCGGTTATCGGCATAGGTGCCCGCGCCGATTACCGGGGCATCGCCGATCCGGCCCCACCTCTTGCCCGTCAACCCCCCGGTGGAAGTCCCCGCCGCCAGATTGCCGTGCAGATCGCGCGCCACCGCGCCCACGGTGCCGAAGCGGTGTTCGTTATCCAGCGACGTGATTTCGCGCGCGCGAAAACGTTCGAGCGCCTCCAGTCGCGGGATGGTGACGAACCATTCGCTCTCCACCCGTTCGAGGCCGGTATCATCGGCAAATTCCTCCGCCCCGGCCCCGCTCAGAAACCCATGCCGCCCGTCCGCCATCACCGCCTGGGCAAGCAGGATCGGATGGCGCACGGTGGATATGCCCGCGACCGCGCCCGCCGCGCGGGTGTCCCCCAGCATCAGCGAGGCATCGTGCGAAATCCCGCCATCCCAGGTAAGCACTGCGCCGCGACCGGCGTTGAACAGCGGATCGTCCTCCAGCAGCGTGATAACCGCGATCACCGCATCCTCGGACGTGCCTCCGCCGCGCAGAACCGCCGCCCCGGCATCGAGCGCGGCCTGCAATGATGCGGTATATTCCGCCTCGCGTTCGGGCGTCATCGCGGCGCGTTCCAGCGTGCCCGCTCCGCCGTGGATGGCGATAGCCCAATCGGCCCCCGCCGGATCGTGCGCTGCCGCACCAGCGGTTGGCACGCCTGCGGATGAGATAAGGGCGGCAAGCGCGATCAGTGCGCGCAAGGGAGATAGCATCGAGGTTCCCTTTACTTCAAAATGGTGTCGCGCTTGTGCGCCCTGGCGGGGGGCGGTTCAACCCGGCATTTGGGCGGGCGCAGGCGCTGCTGCATTTCCGGTCCCGCGCCCGCGCCCCCGATCGGCATATCAGCGCATCAGCACCAGTTCTTCCGCCATCGTGGGATGGATCGCCACCGTCGCGTCGAAATCGGCCTTGGTCAGCCCGGCCTTTACCGCGATGGCGGCGGCCTGCATCATTTCGGCAGCTTCCGGCGCAATCATGTGGATGCCCACGATCCGCCCATCCTCGGCATCGCAGATCATCTTGAACAGCGATCGTTCATTGCGACCCGCCAGCACATTCTTCATCGGGCGGAAATCGGACTGGTAGACCTTCACCTCACCCAGCTTGTTGCGGGCCTCGCTTTCGGTCATGCCGACGGCGGCGATGGGCGGGTGGCAGAACACCGCGCTGGGGATGCACGAATGATCCACCGCCACTGCCCCGCCCTTGCCGAACACACTGTCGGCAAAGGCCTGCCCTTCGCGGATCGCCACCGGGGTCAGTTGCACCCTGTCGGTCACATCGCCCACCGCGTAGATGTGATCGAGGTTGGTCTTGCTGAAGCGATCGACCTTGATCTCCCCCCGCTCGCCCAGTTCCACCCCCGCTGTCTCCAGCCCCAGCCCCTCGACATTCGGACGGCGGCCGACGGCGAGCATCACGCAATCTACGGTCTCTTCTTCGCAACCGGATAGCTTGACCTTGAATCGACCGCCGTCTGCCTTCTCGATATATTCAAAATTGGTGTTGAAACGGAATTCGATGCCCTTGGTGATCGATATCTGCAGCAGTCGGTCACGCAGCGCCTCGTCATAACCGCGCAGCAGTGCATCGCCGCGATTGACCATTGTTACCCTGGTGCCGAATTCATTGAAGATGCCGGCAAATTCATTGGCGATATAGCCGCCGCCGCCAATGATCATGCGCTTGGGCAATTGGTCCAGATGGAACGCCTCGTTGGAAGTGATGGCCAGATCGGAACCGGGAAATTCGGGCGCAAAGGGCCGCGCGCCGGTGGCGATAAGAATGTATTTCGCGGTCACCACCTTCCCGCTCGCCAGCGTGATTTCATGCGGCCCGGTAATCGTCGCGCGTTCGTGAAAGATCGTCACCGCATGGCTTTCCAGCGTATCGGTATAGGCGCCTTCCAGCCGGTCGACATCGGCCAGCACATTGTCGCGCAGCACCTGCCAGTTGAATCTCATGCCCTCGATTTCCCAGCCGAAGCGTTTGCAGTCCTCGAGGTCCTCGGCAAAATGCGCGCCGTAAACCAGCATCTTCTTGGGCACGCAGCCGCGGATCACGCAGGTGCCGCCAACGCGGTATTCCTCGGCAATCGCCACCCTGGCACCATGCGCTGAAGAAACCCGGCTGGCGCGCACCCCGCCCGATCCGGCACCGATGGTGAAAAGGTCGAAATCATATTCCTCGGACATGCGATTGGCTCCTGACGGGTGTGCCCGCGCTATGGTCCATCGCCGTTCGCGGGGCAACCGCCGGGAGCTTTTGGGTCCTGATCCTAGCTCTCGATAAAGGGCGCATAATCGCGCAGCAATTGCCAGGCGTGCAGATTTTCCATCGTGACCAGGCTTTCGTCCCTGATCCCCGCCTGCCGCTTCAGCAGCCGCAGCACTGCGGCGCGCTCGACATCGCTGGCACCGGGCATGGTAATCAGCACATCGGGATTGTGTTCGAACGGCGCATCGAACAGCATGGCGCAATTCATCGGATCGAAGCCGAATCCCAGAAACACCAGCCGCTTTCCCTGCACCACTTCCACCGGCACCAGCCGCTTGAAGCCGCGTTCCTCGGTGCGTTCGGTCATGGTGCGGATCTGTTCGACCACCGCAGGCAGATTGCCCACTCCGGTTTCGCCCCAATCGGCCACGGGCATGGCGCCTGTCTGCCAGCCAAGCCTGCCCGGCGTGCCATAGACATGGATGATGCGCAGCCGTTCGGCCACCAGCGCGCGGGCGTCTGTCAAATTCATGCCGAAGGCCATGTGCAGCGCCCAGGGCAGATAATGTTCGATCGCCCGATCATAGTTGAAGCAGATGATGGAAAGATTGTCGAAACAGCTTTCCGCCCTGGCGCGGGGGACCCCGTTCACCACCGCGCGGGAAATCTGGAACAGCCAGTTTTCCTGCCCCCGCACCGGCAGATCGCCCGGATCGCGCGGTTCTGCCCCCAGCGGTGATGCGGCTTCGGCGGCCAGAGTGTAATGCGCGATCGCCAGCTTGCCCACCGCCAGCACCATCGGATTATCGCCGTATTGTTCAAGAATGGCATCGATCGAGGAGGAAATGCGCGCGGCGGAACGGATGATCCGCCCGGCTTCAAGCAGCGCCTCCTTTTTTACCCGCGCCTGTTTGGCGATATCGCCGATCAGCGCATCCATCGCCGCGATATCGGGACTTTCCAACGCGCTGCCACGCCTCTGGAAATCGAAGCCCGCAGCAATCCGGGCGAGCAGTTCGCCACCATCGGGGAATTGCAGTTCGCAACTGGCCCCGGCCCCCACCACCAGCGTAGTCTTGGTCCTGATCATGGCGCGAACGCTAGGGCCGCGATGCTTAATATTTGGCTAGGACTGCGCCGGAAACCGCCCGTTGGAATCGAAAAGGGACGGAATCGAAAAGGGGCGCAAGCGCGCATCCGCGTCGCTTGCGCCCCTTGGGGATCATGCAGCCGGGCGATCAGCCGCGGTTTGACGAACCGCCGCGCGAACGATTGCCCGAGCGATTGCCCGAACCGCTATGCG
>JBGSLI010000395.1:0-3500 GCA_041740775.1 Alteraurantiacibacter sp.
GCGCTGAGCCTGCTGGCGGCGACGCAGATATTCGATCCGCAGGTGTGGCTGGCAACCTGGCTGGTTCCGACCAGCTTTCCCGAAATACCCGCCGTTGCGGCAATCGCGCTGGCGGCTTTGCTGGTTCTGGGCTTTGCCACCAGCCTGGTGGCGCTGGCGCTGTCGATTGCGGTGGGACTGGTAGTGATCGCCGGATTGCATCCCACGGTAACGCTGTATCCGATCCTGCTGCTGGCGATTTACGAAGCGCGCGGACCGGGGTTTGCGGCGATCGACAGTTGGATCGAACGCTGGTTTGATCGCCGTGTGCTGTTTGATCGCAATTTTCGCGATATTCCCGATAGCTGGCCGCATGTGGTGATTGTGGGCGCGGGCTTTGGCGGGCTGGCTGCGGCGCATCGGCTGAAGCAGTTGCCTGTGCGCATCACGCTGATCGACCGGCGAAATTACCACCTGTTCCAGCCGCTGCTGTATCAAGTCGCCACCGCCACGCTAAATCCGTCTGACATTGCCTTGGCGATCCGTTCGCTGTTCCGCGAGGATGGCAATGTGCGGGTTATCATGGGTGAGGTGAGCGCGATCGATCCGCAAGTGAAAACCGTCGCTTACGGCGATGGCCAGCTGCTGAATTACGATCGGCTGATCCTCGCCACCGGCGCATCGCACAGCTATTTCGGCAAGGACGAATGGGGCAGATACGCACCGGGGCTGAAGCGCGTGGAAGATGCGGTGGCGGTGCGCGCGGCGATCCTGGGCGCGTTCGAACGGGCCGAAGCCTCCAACGATCCGGTGCGGACACGGCGGCTGCTCAATTTCGTGATCGTCGGCGGCGGGGCTACCGGGGTCGAACTGGCAGGCGCGATCGCCGAACTGGCACGGATCAATGTTTCGAGCGAGTTCCGCTGTATCGATCCTGCAACCGCGCATGTGATGCTGGTGCAATCGGGGCCGCGCCTTCTGCCCGCCTTTCCCGAAGGGCTTTCCGAATGCGCCCGCCGTTCGCTCGAACGGCTGGGGGTGGATGTCCTCACCAATTCGCGGGTGACGGCGATTTCGGCCGATCACGTCGAAATCGGCGAGGACCGGCGGATCGAAACCGAAACCGTGATGTGGGCGGCAGGGGTGGTAGCATCACCCGCTGCAACTTGGATCGATTGCGAAACCGATGCGGCGGGCCGGATCGTGGTTGACGAGCATCTGCGGGTGAAGGGGCACGACAGTATTTTCGCGATCGGCGATACCGCGATGAGCACCGCGTGGAAGGGCGCGCAGGTTCCGGGGCTGGCCCCGGCGGCAAAGCAGGCCGGGGTGCATGCTGCCAGGGTGATCGAGGCCGAGGTGGAGGGCAAGCCGCCTCCCCCGGCATTCGCCTATCGCCACCGGGGCAGCCTCGCCACCATCGGGCGCAGCGATGCGGTGGTCGATTTCGGCTGGCTGCGGCTCCACGGGGCCATGGCATGGTGGCTGTGGGGCGTTGTGCATATCGGCTTTCTCAGCGGCGCGCGCAATCGCGCCACGGTGGCGGTCAACTGGCTGTGGAGCTATTTCGCCGATCACGCAGGCGTGCGGCTGATTACCGACCGGACCAGCGAAGACCCGTCATCGCCCGGCTGATCCTGCGCTAGATAACGCCCTTCGCCCTAAGCGAAACATGCCCCTCGCGCCCCACGATCACGTGATCGTGCACGGCAATTCCCAGCGGCCTGCCGGCCTCGGCAATGGCTCTGGTGATGGCGATATCGGCGCGGCTGGGTTCGGGATTGCCGCTGGGGTGATTGTGCACCAGAATCAGCGCCGAGGCCCCGCAATCCAGCCCGCGGCGAATCACCTCGCGCGGGTGGATTGCCGCCTCATCCACCGTGCCATCACCCACCAGATGATCGAGCAGCAGGCGGTTCTTGGCGTTGAGATAGAGCACCCGCACCCGCTCGTGATTAAGGTGCGCCATGTCGATCGCCAGATAATCGAGCAGCGCCTGCCAACTGCTCAGCACGGGCTTGTCGGCCACCTCGCTGCGCGCCATCCGGCGGGCGACCAGCGCGGCGATCCTGATCTGCCCGACGCAGGCATCGGATACGCCCTTCACCTGTTTCAGCGCGCCCGACTCTGCATTCAGCACGGCAGCCAGCGTGCCGAACCGGGCGAGCAGCGCCTTGGCCTGCGGCTTGGTATCGCCGCGCGCCAGCGCGCCAAACAGCAGATATTCGAGCACTTCGTAATCGGCCAGCGCCTCTGCCCCGCCGCCCAGCAATCGCTCACGCAGGCGCGCGCGGTGGCCTGCCGCCCCGGCGGGCGTTGAATTGGGCGGATTTTCGGCACCTTGCGACATGGCCTGCGGCATTCCCTTCGCGCAGTGCATTGCCTTTGCAACGCGCCTCGCGCAAGGCTCGCAAGTGCGATGGCGCAGGAAGATCTGATAATCGGGGAAGCCCGGACTCCGGGCCGCAAGCGCCGCTGGCTGCGCAATGGCGTGGGCGTATTCGCGCTGTTGCTGGCGCTCGCCGCGCTCGGCCTGTGGCTCCAGCGCAAGGAAATTGCCGATGGCTACGTCGCCGATTTTCTGGCGCAGAACGACATCGCCGCCAGCTATACGATAGAGAGCATATCGCCCCGCCGGCAGGTGCTGCGCGATATCGTGATCGGCGATCCGGCTGCACCCGATCTCACCATTGATCGGCTGGAACTGGCCATCGTCCCGCGCTTCGGCCTGCCCGGCATTACCGAACTGGTGCTGGTGCGCCCGCGCCTGTTCGGCAGTTACCGCAATGGCGAACTGAGCTTCGGCGCGCTCGATCCGCTGCTGTTCACGCAGGAAGAAGCCCCGGTCGCATTTCCCGATCTGCGGCTGGTGATCGAAGACGGGCGCGGGTTGCTGGACAGCGATTACGGACGGATCGGGGTGAAGATCGGCGGTGGGGGGAACCTGCGCAACGGCTTCAGCGCCGAACTGGCGGCGGTGGCCGATAGACTTGCGCTGCCTGGCTGCGCGATTGCCGGTCCGACGCTTTACGGCACACTCTCGATCGCTGACGAGCAGCCGCAATTTGCCGGGCCGCTGCGCTTCGACACAATGGATTGCGCCGCGCAAGGGGTGGCGCTGGCCAATGGCGCGGTGCAGATGGAGGCGCATGCCGCGCGCGATCTGGCAGGTTTCGAGGGCGGATATGCGCTGTCTGCGGGAAACAGCCGGATCGCCGCCGCAAGCGCCGCCGGGATCGCCGGGGAAGGGCGCTTTTCATGGCGCGAAGGCACCTTCAACGCGCTCTATGATCTTACCGCGCGCAAGTTCGAGACCAGCGCTGCCAGCGCCGCCGAACTGGCGGTGGAGGGGCGGGTGCGGGCGGTCGACAACTTCGCGCGGATCGATCTGGAGGGCGATCTTTCCGGCCGCGATCTGCGCATTGGCGATGATCTGGAAGGCGCGATTGGCGCGGCGGCGGATGCGGGGGAGGGCACGCTGGCGGCGCCGCTGCTCGACAAATTTTCCGCCAGCCTCGCGC
>JBGSLI010000396.1:0-1819 GCA_041740775.1 Alteraurantiacibacter sp.
TGCGGCAATTGCGCCGAACCGGGCGGTCGATGTTGATCTTCCGCTTTGCCCTTGCCGCCCTGCTGCTGCTTTCCGCCGCCCCTGCCGCCGCCGCTTCGGTGGCGCAGGTGCCAGAGGGTTCGAGCGTGACGCTGTTCGCGCTGGGCGTACTCGGCGTGATCGTGGGGCGGCGGCTGTCGATGCGCAAATCGAACCGGGACGATTGAGCGCAGACTGTTCGCTTGACGGGCTGGCGCTCCATCGCGCATTGCCGGTGCCTATGGATACCCTCTCCCGCCTCGAATCCGTGATCGCGCAGCGCCGCTCCGCCGCGCCCGGTTCGAGCTATGTCGCCAGCCTCCATGCAAAAGGCTTGCCGAAAATGGCGGAGAAGCTGGGCGAGGAAGCTACCGAAACCATCATCGCCGCGCTTGTCGGCCAGAAGCAGGAACTGGTGGGCGAAGCCGCCGATCTGATTTTCCATTTGCTCGTGCTACTGGGCGCGAAGGACATTTCGCTGGACGAAGTGCTGGTCGAACTTGCGCGGCGAGAGGGCACTTCGGGGCTGGACGAGAAAGCTGCAAGGACCACAGACTGATGGCGATCGATCCCACCGCGCCTTACGACCCGGACAATATCTTTGCGAAGATCCTGCGCGGAGAAATCCCCTATAACCGCGTGTATGAAGACGATCATGCGCTGGCCTTCCACGATATCAATCCGCAGGCGGCCGTGCATATTCTGGTGATCCCCAAGGGCGCCTATGTCAGCTGGGATGATTTTTCCGCCAATGCTCTAGCAGAAGAAATCGCCGGCTTCGTGCGCGCTGTGGGCCATGTGGCGCGCGATAACGGGCTGGTTGTGCGCGGCTATCGCCTGCTCGCCAATATCGGCCGCAATGGCGGGCAGGAAGTTGCGCATCTGCACGTCCACCTGTTCGGCGGCGGACCGCTGGGGCCGATGCTGGCGCGATAATTGCCGCCTTTTGCCCCGATAATGACTCGGTCTGGCGCTTAACCCCCTTTTTTCTGTGCGCAGGCGGCTGTAAGCCGCCGTTCAGCGATGGATCAGCACATGGAACCACCCTCCGGCCGTATCGAAGGGTCGCGCCACCTTTATCCGGTGCGCGTCTTTTTCGAGGATACCGATCTGTCCGGCATCGCCTATCACGCCAATTACCTCAGATGGTGCGAGCGTGCGCGCAGCGATATCCTGCGGCTGCTCGGTATCGATCAGCGCCATGCCTTTGCTGCTGGCGAGGGGTTCTATGCGGTGTCCGAAGCCAGCATCAAATGGCGCCGCCCGGCGATGCTGGACGATGTGCTGATGGTGGAAATGGTCTGCCCACGACTGCGCGCCGCCAGCGCGCTGATGCACCAGAAGATCACCCGCGGCGGCGAATTGCTGGCCGAGATTGAGATTGTTGCGGCCTTCCTCGCGCCCGACGGCAGGCCCAGACGCCAGCCAGATGCCTGGCGCGCCGCGTTTGAAACCTTTGCCATGAAAGACCCCGCATGATCACCCTCGATACGCTTGCCATTGCCGCCACGCCCACACGGCTCGATCCGATCGCACTGTTCATGCAGGCCGACATAATCGTGCAATTGGTGATCGCAGGACTCGTGCTCGCATCGGTCTGGGTGTGGGCGATCATCTTCGGTTTCAGCCTCAGCATGGGCAAGACAAGGCGCAGTTGCAGCGCGTTCGAGGAGGAATTCTGGTCGGGCGGCGAAGATGCCGATGTGATGAGCGGCGCGCGGCGGCGCAAGGATAACCCGTCCGCCCGCATCGCCGCCGCCGGGATCGGCGAATTCCGCCGCTCGCACAAATCGGGACTGCG
>JBGSLI010000397.1:0-1583 GCA_041740775.1 Alteraurantiacibacter sp.
CTGGGCCGGCTGGTGCGCGAAAAGGGGCTGGATGTGTTTGCCGAAACGATCGCCGAACTGCGGCGGCGCGGCACCGCGCATCAGGTGCTGGTGGTGGGCGAAGGCCCGGCGCGCGATTACTTCGCCCAGCAATGCCCCGAAGCGGTGTTCACCGGCTTTCAGGGCGGCGCGGACCTTGGCCGCGCGGTGGCGAGCATGGATCTGCTGCTCAACCCGTCGATCACCGAAACCTTCGGCAATGTCACGCTGGAGGCGATGGCCAGCGGCATTCCGGTGGTTGCTGCGCGCGCCACCGGCTCCACCAGCCTGGTGCAGGACGGGGTGACCGGGCGGCTGGTAGAACCTGGCGATGTGTCGGGCTTTGCCGATGCGGTGGAAGCCTATATCCGCGATGTCGCGCTGTGCGAGGCGCATGGCCGCGCGGGCGAGAAGCGCAGCCGCGATTACAGCTGGGATGCGATCAATGCCGCTGTTGCCAGCGCCTATCTGCGGCTGATTGCCGAACGCGGCGGCGGGGTGAAGAAGGCCGCAGCCTCAGCGTAGCACCCCGCGCGCCGCCATCGCCCTGGCATAGAGCGTCAGCGCCAGCATCACCACGAAAACGATGGCGATCGCGGCATAGGTGGGCGTGGGATCGGTAATCCCCGGTATTGGTTCGATAAAGCCGTAGATGTTGGAAACTACCAGCGCCGCCAGCGATACCGCCCAGACCGGGAAGGCCAGCCGGTTGCGCAACAGCAGCAGCACCGCGCCCAGCACCCCGCCCCACACGCCGATCGCCCAGACGAAATCCATCCACAGCGGGAAAGTGGAGAAATATTCCACCGCCGCATCGACATCGATTCCCATGCCGCCCACCGCCGCCGCAATATATTCACGATCGCCCATTTGCGACATGGTGTAATCATATCCGCCGAAAGCGGTGAACAGCAGCGCCAATGCGCCAACCACCCACAGATGCCACGGCGTGTCCGCCTGATCCGAATTGTCTTGTGCAGTCGTATCCATAAACCCCTCCCCCGAGAGAAATTCCGGCGGGAGGGGTATCACGGGTTTGGCCGACTGCAAAGCCGAAGGCGGATATAGGTCCTGAACCTACAGCCGCTCGATCTTGCGCGCCAGTTCGTCGATAAGATCGATCACCTGGTCCTTGTCCACCTTGCTGATGCCCCCGCCAGACGCCTTGTTGGTGATGACCGAGGCCAGATTGCCGAGCGCGCGCAGCATTGCGGACGATCCGCCCGCAGCTTCGCTTCGGGCGCGTTTTTCAAACCTCCGGCCCACGCGGTGCCACAGTTCTTCCAGCTCATCCTTGCGCTGTTCCAGTTCGGCGCGGCCCGCCTCTGTCGCCTGATAGAGTTTGCGCGCATCCTCGCTTGCCTGCTCGGCGATCACGCCTTCGTCAGCGAGCATTTGCAAGGTAGGATAGATCGTGCCGGGGCTGGGCGAATAGGCACCCTCGGTCAGCTCCTCCAGCGCCTTGATCAGTTCGTATCCGTGACGCGGTTCCTCCGCCAGCATGGCCAGCAGCACCAGCCGCAATTCGCCGGGGCCGAACATCCGCTGGCGGCGCTGGCGCGGGC
>JBGSLI010000398.1:0-2124 GCA_041740775.1 Alteraurantiacibacter sp.
CGCCGCCACGGGAGCATGAACCGAAGCTATCCCAACACCCGCCTGCGCCGCAGCCGCGCGCATGGCTGGAGCCGCGCGATGGTGCGCGAAACCGTGCTGACCCCGACCGATCTGATCTGGCCGCTGTTCGTGACCGAAGGCAGCGGCGTGGAAGAACCCGTCGCCAGCCTGCCTGGTGTATCGCGCTGGTCTGTGGACGGGATCGTGGCGCGGGCAAAGGAAGCGGTGATGCTGGGGATTCCCTGCGTGGCGCTGTTCCCCCATACGCCGGGCCATCTGCGCAGCGATGACGGGGCCGAGGCGCTCAATCCCGATAACCTCATGTGCCGCGCCATAAGCGCGGTAAAGCAGGCCTGCGGAAACGATATCGGCGTGCTGACGGACGTGGCGCTCGATCCCTATACCAGCCACGGGCAGGACGGGCTGGTGGATGCGGCAGGCTATGTGACAAACGATGATACCGTGGCCATGCTAGTGGATCAGGCGGTGAACCAGGCTGCGGCGGGCGCCGATATCATCGCCCCATCGGACATGATGGACGGGCGGGTGAAGGCGATCCGCATGGCGCTGGAAATGGGCGGATATCCCAATGTCCAGATCATGGCCTATGCCGCCAAATATGCCTCTGCCTTTTACGGCCCGTTCCGCGATGCGGTGGGCAGCAGCGGGCGGCTGGCAGGCGACAAGAAGACCTACCAGATGGACCCGGCCAATGGCGAGGAAGCGCTGGCCGAAGTGGCAATGGACATCGCCGAAGGTGCCGACAGCGTGATGGTGAAGCCGGGTCTTGCCTATCTCGACATCATCTGGCGGGTGAAGCAGCGTTTCGAAGTGCCCGTTTACGCCTATCAGGTGAGTGGCGAATACGCGCTGATCGAAGCGGGCGCGGCAGCGGGCGTGGGCGACCGGGACGCGCTGCTGATGGAAAAGCTGGTCGGCTTCAAGCGCGCGGGCTGTTCGGGCGTGCTGACTTATCATGCTCCCGTGGCGGCGCGGCTGCTGGGGGCCTGAGCATGGAGGCTGAATTCCGCCACGAGACGCAGCGGCTTACCTTGCGTGACTGGCATGATGAGGATTGGGCCGAGCAATGGCGCGTTACCGATACGCCTGCGGTAATGCGCTGGCTGGGCGGGCCGATGGGCGAAGAAGGCCGCGCGGCGCAGATCGCCCGGATCGTAAACTGTCGGGCGGCGCACGGCTTCTCCTTCTGGCTGGTCGAGCGCAAGGCAGACGGCGGGCATTTGTCGGGCGCAATGCTCGGCATGTGCGGATTGAAGCGCGCCGACGCGCCGGGCAGCTCTGTAACCGGAATGATGGAAGTTGGCTGGCGATTTCGTGAAGATGCCTGGGGCAAGGGCTATGCGAAAGAAGCCGCGAGTGCAGCGCTCGATCTCGGCTTCGGACGCTTTGGCGCGGGGGAAATCGTCGCGCTGACGGTGGAGGGGAATGCGCCAAGCTGGGGATTGATGCGGCGATTGGGTATGCAGCGCCGCGCCGATCTCGACTATACGGATACGCGTTACGGGGCCGATCTCAATCCGACGATCGTCTATGCAATCAAGTCCCGGCAATGGGGGCAGAGCCAGCCATGATGACCCGGACGAATGGCGGATCGCGCCGCTGGCTGTTCACGCAGACGATCCTGGCGGGCAGTTTCCTGCTGTTTCTGGTCCAGCCGATGGTGGCGCGGATGGCGCTGCCGCGGCTGGGCGGGGCGCCCAATGTCTGGAACAGCGCGATGCTGGTGTATCAGGCGCTGCTGCTGGGCGGATACGCCTATGCGCATTTCATCGGCCGGTTTTCACTGGCGCGGCAGGGCATGATCCACGTCGCGGTGCTGGTGCTGGGCGGGCTGACGCTGCCGCTGGCGCTGGCCGATATCGCGCCGCCTGCTGCGGGATGGGAAGCCTTGTGGGTGCCCTGGCTGTTCCTGCTCACGGTTGGCCCGGCCTTTTTCGCCATTTCCGCGCAGGCGCCGCTGGTGCAGCGCTGGTTTGCCGCGCATCCGCAGGCGGACAATCCCTATCCGCTTTATGCCGCGTCCAATCTGGGCAGTTTCGCCGGATTGCTTACCTATCCGCTGCTGGCCGAACCGCTGCTGGCGATCGGGCGGCAGAGCCTTTA
>JBGSLI010000399.1:0-5366 GCA_041740775.1 Alteraurantiacibacter sp.
GCAAGGTGATGGTAACGAGTGAAACTGGCTTGCCGTTCCGGTTTGTGATATTCTGACCTTGATGAGCCAGATTATCGAACTGCCGCGCGATTCCCGCAGCGATGCCGAGGATTTTACCGCACTACCCGATATCTCCGGGGAGATATTCTGCGCGCCGCTCAAACGCCCCGCACATGTGGGGGAGGACTGGCTGGAGCCGACGCAAACGCAATATTCGTCTGCCGAAGATGCGATCTGGAACGATCTGTTCGCGCGGCAGATGGAAGTGCTGCCCGGCCGCGCCTGCTCGGCCATGCTGCGCGGGCTGGAACGGCTCGATCTGGGGCGCGGCGGGGTGCCCGATTTTGGCGCCCTGTCCGAAGATTTGGGGCGGTTGACCGGTTGGAGCGTGGTGCCCGTGCCGATGCTGATTCCCGATCACGTGTTCTTCTGGCACCTCGCCAACCGCCGCTTTCCCGCGGGCAATTTCATCCGCAGCCGCGAAACATTCGATTACATCCAGGAACCCGATGTGTTCCACGACGTGTTCGGCCATGTCCCGCTGCTGACCGATCCGGTGTTCGCCGATTACATGCAGGAATACGGCCGCGCCGGGTGGAAGGCGATGCGTTACAACCGGCTGAAGGCGCTGGGCGCGCTCTACTGGTATACGGTGGAATTCGGGCTGATCCTCGAAGGCGGGCAGCCGCGCATCTTTGGTGCGGGCATATTGTCCGGCCCTACAGAGGCGGTGTTTGCGCTCGAAGCCCGTTCGCCCAACCGCATCATGCTCAATGTCGATCGGGTGATGCGCACCGATTACGTGATCGACGATCTGCAACCGACCTATTTCGTCATCGACAGTTTCGAGGATCTGCACCGGCAGACGGTGGAGCGCGATTTTGACCGGCTTTACCGCAGTCTAGGCCCCGGCTTCACCTATGCCAATTCGGCGGTGATCGATGTCGACAATGTACTGCATCGCGGCACGCAGGAATATTTCCTGCGCGGCGGACGCGGATCAAACGCCGCGGCGGTGTGAGATTGGGGCCAGGCCAACGAATACCGGCTCCCGAATGCGCGCCGGAGCCGGTATCCGATCGGGTGCAGGCGGGTTCTATTCGACGGGTTGATGATCGGCGCCCGTTTTATCCATCGCTTCGCCGGTTTCTTCCATGGCATCGGCTTTGTCTTCCGCTTCGTCCACCATCGCATCCTCCTGATCGTCGGTGATCATATCGGCGTCTTCCAGCGCTTCGGCTTCGTCGGCCACATTCTCGGCAGCCCGTTCGCCTGCGTCTTCCATGGCGTTTTCATTGGCACCTTCACAGGCGGCAAGGCCGAGGCCGAAAGCGGCGAGGGTGGCAAAGGCAGCAAACTTTTTCATTGGTGTTCTCCTTCAGAGGGAGGCGGCAACCGATGCCGCCCCGATTGGATGGCCATCGCGGGGCCATTTGCGGCACGCCTAACGAATTTTTTCGAAATACAATACGTTAAGTGGAACGAGCAGGGCGACTGTGGCGATCATGCAGAGAAGGATCGCGCGCACGCTGTAACGATTGCCGAGCAGATCGCCGGTGCCGAGCGCGGGACTGATCAGCAGCCCCGCCACCAGCGCGGCAGCGATGCCGGTGCCTATGTTGAGCTGCAATCCGCGCGCGTTTTGATCAGTCCGCAGCACGAACGCCACCAGCCATCCAAGGATGGCTCCGGCAACGATCATGAAGACAATGCCCACGTGGCAATTTCCTTTCGCACCCGTCGTCGGAAAGGAAAACCGCTTGCCCTGGCCTTGGTTCCGCCACGATTGCCGACCCGTGCGGCAGATCCGGCCAGCTCCTTGAAGCCTGATTTTAGAACAAGGCCAGCAGCGCGATGCCCATGGCGATGCGGTAGATCACGAACACCAGCATCGATGCTTTCTTGAGGAAATTCATCAGGAAGGCCATCGTCGCGAGGGCGGCGATGAAGGTCAGCACTCCGGCGATCAGCGCCTCTCCTGCCAGCCCGCCGCCCGCCTCGAAAATCTCCGGCACGATCAACACGCCCGCGCCCGCTACCGCCGGAATCGACAGGAGGAAGGAAAAACGCGCCGATTCGACCCGGCTGTAACCCAGCGCGCGCGCCGCTGTCATGGTGACGCCCGAACGGCTGGTGCCGGGAGTCAGCGCCAGCGCCTGCGCCAGCCCCACCAGCAAACCGTCACGCCAACTCATGTCCTCGAACCGCTTGACCTCGCGCCCGAACCGGTCCGCCAATCCGAGCAGGATGCCGTAAAAGATCAGATTGACCGCGATCAGATCGACAAAGCGGATCGATGCCATCAGGTCACCATCGACAATCGTGATGCCGAACAGCGATTCGGCCACGCCATTGAAGGCCCCCAGCTTGATCGCCAGCCCGAAGGCCACGGCGGGCAAGGTGCCCAGCACGATCCACCAGAACAGCAGCCGTTCCGCCGGTGCCCGGCCGATGCCGATACTGGCAAAACCGCCGCGCGCGAGCACCACCACATCCTTGAGGAAATAGACGATGATCGCCAGCAGCGATCCCACATGCACCGCCACATCGATCAGCGGGCCCTGATCGGGAAATTCGGTGATATGGGGGATCAGGATCAGATGTCCCGACGATGATATCGGCAGGAATTCGGTGATCCCCTGGACCACGGCGATAAGTAGAAGCTGGAGAAAGGTCATCGGGTTGGCTCCATGCCTTCTCGTGCGGCCAAGTCAAGCCGAACAACAAGGCCCGCCCCGGCCATTCGGCAGGAGCGGGCCGTGCGGAACGCGGAAGCGAAAACGCCTACCAGATCGAGATGCGTTCCTCTGGCGGCAGATACAGATCATCGTCAGGGGTGACACCAAAGGCATCATACCACGCATCCAGATGGCGCACCGCATTGTTCAGGCGGAATTCGCCCGGCGGGTGGTTGGCGGTCATCACCCGGTTGCGCAAACTTTCCTCGCGCTCCATCCCGCGCCAGATCTGCGCGAAGCCGAGGAAGAACCGCTGATCGCCGGTCAGCCCGTCGATCACCGGGGCCTCTTGCCCGTTCAGCGACAGGCGATAGGCGCGATAGGCCATTTGCAGGCCCACCACATCGCCCAGCGTTTCGCCCATCGATTGCTGCCCGCGCAGGCACACCGGGCCTTCGGGGCTGTCCACCGGGCAATAGCTTTCGATAAAGCCGGCCATGCGGGTGGTGATTTCCTCGAAGGCTTCACGGTCGGTATCCTGCCACCAGTTCCTGAGCGTGCCGGTGGCGTCGAACTGCGATCCCTGATCGTCGTAGCCGTGGCCGATTTCATGGCCGATCACCGCGCCGATCCCGCCGTAATTTACCGCCGTATCCGCCTCTGCGCCGAAGAACGGCGGCTGGAGGATCGCGGCGGGAAAGACGATGCGGTTGGTCAGCGGCGAATAATAGGCGTTCACCGTTTGCGGCAACATGCCCCATTCGCTGGGATCGACCTCGGTCCCCAGCTTGGCCAGATTGTCCGCCTGGTTCCAGCGCGACGCGCTGATGCGGTTGCCCAGCGGATCGTCGGGGCTGATTTCGAGGCCCTCGTAGGTCTCGAATTCGTCGGGATAGCCGATCATCGGCACAAAGCCGTTCAGCTTGGCGCGCGCCTGGGTGATGGTTTCCGGCGTCATCCAGTCATTCTGGTCGAACGCCATGCTCATCGACCGCGAAAGATTGGCCACCAGCTCATCCATCCGCGCCTTGCTTTCGGGCGGGAAATAGCGTTCGACATAGAGCGCGCCCAATTGTTCGCCCAATTGCCCCTGCACCGCGCCGATTGCCCGCTTCCAGCGCGCCTCCTGCGCTTCCTGCCCGCCGATGGTGCGGCCGTAGAAATCGAAATTGGCCTCGTCCAGATCGCTCGACAGCACCGCCGCGTGATTGGCGAGAAATTGCGCCGCCATATAGGCCTTGATGGTTGCCAGCGGGGTCTGCGTGAGCAGTTCCATCATCGCCGGCAGACCGCCGCCGATCATTTCCAGCTGCGCGGGAGTGAGGCCGAGCGCGGCGATCTCTTCCTCGGTAGGGGGAAGCTGGCCGGCCAGAAAGCGCGTCGTGTCCGAAAACTGCCCCGCTTCCAGCAGCGCGCCGATGGGGAAATTGCCCGCCAGCGCCTCAAGCTCTTCGCGGCTCAGTTCGTTATAGGTCAATTGCGGCATCCGCAGCACTTGCCGCGCCCATTCAATTTCGGCCACCTGCGCTTCAAACGCATAGACCGCCGCAGCCGCGCCCGCCGGATCGGCATAGCCAGCCGCGCCCAGCATGGTGGCAAGATATTCCAGATAGGCTTCGCGAATGGCCAGATTGCTTTCCGAATCGACCAGGTAATAGTCGCGGTCGGGCAGGCCCATGCCGTCAAACCCGATGTTGACCGCATATTGCGTGGGGTTGCGCGCATCGATGCCCACACCCGCGCTCACCAGCGAGGGATAGCCCGGTTGCTCGAACAGTTCGACCAGCCGGGTGAGATCTGGCGCGGTGAAGATTTGCTGGAGGTAGGGCTGCGCCGGCGCCAGCCCGCTGGCATCGATCGCGGCAACATCATTATAGGCGTTGTAGGCATCGACGATGCGGCGGGCATTGGTACCCGGCGCGGGATCGGAGGCGACTAGATCGCGCACCAGCGTCTCCACGTCGGCGATCGATTCCTCGCGCAACATGTCAAACGCGCCGAACCGCTGGCGATCGGCGGGAATGGCGTTTTCGCGGATCCACTTGCCGTTGACAAAGGCGTTGAAATCATCGCCCGGATCGACGCTGGCATCGATCAGATCGAGCCCCACGCCCCAGGTGCCGAAGTCCATCGTCGGCATTTCTGCAGATGTTTCGGCGGGAGCGTCCTGCGCCAGCGCAGGCATGGCCAGCGCCAGGCCGATGGCGGATACGGATATGGCAAGAAGCGTGCGGATCATGCGGCAGTCCCCAAAGGTAAAATGTTGCTGTGCTATTCGTCCAGAACGGGAGAACCGTTACTGTCGTTACCAAATCGATTAAGCGTCGATTCCGTCCGACGCAAGGTCCGGAGCCTGCCCTCCGTCACCACCTTCAACCTGGAATCGCTTCGCTTGCCCGCTCGTCAAACTGCAACGCCGCCAGCCGGGCGTAAAGCCCGCCTGCCGCAGCCAGGCTGGCATGATCGCCCTGTTCGACGATCCGCCCGCCATCCATCACCACGATCCGGTCTGCCGCACGCACCGTGGCCAGCCGGTGGGCGATGACCAGCGTGGTGCGGTTTTCCATCAGATGGTCGAGCGCGTCCTGCACCAGCCGCTCGCTCTCGGCATCCAGCGCGCTGGTCGCTTCGTCCAGCAGCAGGATCGGCGCATCGCGCAGCAGTGCGCGGGCAATCGCCATCCGCTGG
>JBGSLI010000400.1:0-4396 GCA_041740775.1 Alteraurantiacibacter sp.
AAGGCGCGGTGCTGGTGCAGCAGCCCGAAGAAGTGATCGAACTGCTCAGCGGCTTCGACGGCACCCCGCGCTCATCCTTCCGCGAACCGGTGCTGCCCGCCGATTACGGCAATTTCGGCGATTATGACGACGATGCTGCCCCGGACATCGAACGATTGCTCACCACCGCGCCGGTGCCGGTGGACGAACTGATCCGGCAGGCGGGCAAAGGCGCGGGCGCGGTGCAGATGGCGCTGCTGGAACTGGAGATTGCCGGGCGGCTGGTGCGGCACGCGGGGGGGAGGGTCTCGCTTAATGGCTGATGCATTGCGGCATGGGGCGTGCCTGTGTGGCGGTGTAAGGCTGACTATTCCGCTTTCGCGGAACAAGGTTGGTGTCTGCCATTGTGATACCTGCCGCCACTGGTGCAGCGGCCCCTGGATGGCGATTCAGGCTCCTGAAGTGTGCTTCACAGGTGATAGTCTCGTTATTTTTCGTTCCTCCAAATTCGCCGAGCGCGGCTTTTGCTCGCAATGCGGTTGCGCGATTTTCCATCGACCGCAGGACGGGTCGGAAAGAGCCGTTTCCGCTTGCCTTTTTGATCCTGACGGGCTCGAACTTTCATTCCAGATTTGCACGGATCACAAGCCGGAATTCTATTCCATCGATCCGCAGACCGAAACCCGGACGAGCGGCCAACTCGCAATTGCATGGGGTCCAAAGCTGCTGTTTCGCCGATTGAAGCGACTTTTGCGCAAGGAACCCGCTTGACGAACCTTTCCCCTCCCCACCACCCTCGCGCACACGTGCACACGTAAGGGCACACATAAGGACCGCGTCACACCATCATGCAGCTTGTTATCGTCGAATCGCCCGCCAAGGCGAAGACCATCGAGAAATACCTCGGCAAGGACTTCAAGGTTCTCGCCTCCTACGGCCATGTCCGCGATCTGCCGCCCAAGGATGGCAGCGTGCGGCCGGACGAGGATTTCGCGATGGACTGGGAAGTCTATGCCGACAAGCGCAACCGCGATCAGGTGAAAGCCATTGCGGATGCGGCGAAGAAGGCCGACCGGCTGATCCTCGCCACCGACCCTGACCGCGAGGGCGAGGCGATCAGCTGGCATGTGCTGGAACTGCTCAAGAACCGCAAGGCGCTGCCCGCCGAGGTCGAGCGCGTCACCTTCAACGCCATCACCAAGGCGGCGGTGACCGAGGCCATGAAGAAACCGCGCCAGCTCGACATGGATCTGATCGACGCCTATCTGGCGCGCCGCGCGCTCGATTATCTGTTCGGCTTTACGCTCTCCCCCGTCCTGTGGCGCAAGCTGCCGGGGGCCAAATCGGCGGGCCGGGTGCAATCGGTGGCGCTGCGGCTGATCTGCCAGCGCGAGCGCGAGATCGAAGTGTTCGTGGCGCAGGAATACTGGTCCGTCACCGCCAGGATGGAGCACGATGGCACCGCTTTCGATGCGCGGCTGGTGCGGTTCGATGGCAAGAGGCTGGAACGGCTGACCATCGGCGAGACTGGCATGGCCCATGCCGCCAAGGCTGCGGTGGAGGCGGGGCGCTTCACCGTCGAGGAGGTCGAAACCAAGCCGATGAAGCGCAGCCCCGCGCCGCCCTTCACCACCTCCACGCTGCAACAGGAAGCCGCGCGCAAGCTGGGCTTTTCCGCCAGCCACACGATGCGCTGTGCCCAATCGCTCTACGAGGCGGGCGCGATCACATACATGCGGACCGATGGCGTGCAGATGGACATGAGCGCGATTCTCGCCGCGCGCGATGCCATCGCCGAACGCTTTACCGAGGAATACCGGCCGGAAAAGCCGCGCTTCTACACCAGCAAGGCCAAGAACGCGCAGGAAGCGCACGAAGCGATCCGCCCGACCGATTTCCGCAAGGACCGCGCCGGATCGGGGGATGAGGGCAAGCTGTATGACCTCATCTTCAAGCGCGCGATGGCAAGCCAGATGGCGAGCGCGCAGCTTGAGCGCACCAGCGTCACAATGCGCGATCCCACCGGCCAGCACGAATTGCGGGCCACCGGGCAGGTGGTGAAATTTCCCGGCTTCCTGGCTGTCTATGCCGAAAGTTTCGACGAGAAATCGGAAGATGACGACGACAATCTGCTGCCGCTGATCCGCAAGGGCGATGTGCCCGCCAAGAAAGCGGTTGAGGCGTTGCAGCATTTCACCCAGCCGCCGCCGCGCTTTTCCGAAGCCAGCCTCGTCAAGCGGCTGGAGGAACTGGGCATCGGGCGGCCCTCCACCTATGCCTCCACGATCCAGACGCTGCGCGATCGCGATTACGTACGGATGGAGAAAAACCGTTTCTTTGCTGAAGATTCGGGGCGACTTCTCACAGCTTTTCTCGAACGGTTCTTCCCCCGCTATGTCGGCTATGACTTCACCGCCGAAATGGAGGAGGAGCTGGACGATGTTTCCGGCGGGCGGGCGCAATACAAGACGCTGCTCGAAGCCTTCTGGCGCGATTTCAAGCCCAAGAGCGACGAGGTGATGGAGCGCCAGCCATCCGAAGTAACGGCGGATCTCGATACCTTCCTCGCCGATTTCCTGTTCCCCCCACGCGCCGATGGCAATGATCCGCGCTGGTGCCCGCTGTGCGCCGAACAAGGCCGCGATGGCGGCGAATTGCATCTGCGCGGCGGGCGTTTCGGGGCCTTTGTCGCCTGCGTGAATTATCCCGACTGCAATTTCCGCCGCAAATTCGGCACGCCGGGCGATGGTGACGGGTCTGACGACAGCACGATGGGCGAAGACCCGGAAACCGGCCTGCCGGTGGAACGCCGCACCGGGCGTTTCGGTCCCTATGTCCAGCTGGGCGAGGGCAAGGAGGCAAAGCGCGCCTCGATCCCCAAGGATATCGACGATTTCGATCTCGAATGGGCGCTGAAGCTGCTCGCCCTGCCGCGCATGATCGGGCCGCATCCCGAAACGGGCAAGGAAATCGAAGCCGCGATAGGGCGTTACGGGCCATACCTGCGCCACGATGGCAAATACGCCAAGCTTTCCGGCACGCGCGATGTGTTCGATGTGGGCATGAACCGCGCGGTTGATTTGCTGGCACAGGCGGCGAACCGCAACGGTGCCGCACGCGGTAGCCGCGAACCGCTCAAGGTGCTCGGCAAGACCGAGGCGGGCGATGATGTAAAGCTGATGGATGGCCGATATGGCGCCTATGTCACTGATGGGACGGTCAACGCCACGCTGCCAAAGGACAAGGACAAGGACGCGCTGACGCTGGAAGAAGCGCTGGTGCTGATCGCCGAGAAGGCCGCCAAAGGCCCGGCCAAGGGCAAGGGGCGCAAGAAGGCTCCGGCCAAAAAGCCGGCGGCAAAGAAGGCTCCGGCGAGCAAGAAACCTGCGGCCAAAAAGCCGGCAGCCAAAAAACCGGTCGCCAAAAAGACAGCAACGGCGAAGGGCTGATGGCAAAGGAACGCTTCGAACGCCACAAGCAGCCGTGGAACGGCGAGGAAGCTGGCAAACTGCGGACTCTGGCGGCCAAGGGCCACGGGCTGAAACAGATTGCCAAGGCGCTGGGCCGCAGCGAGGAATCGACGCGGGATTTTGCGCAGGCGAACGCCATCGCCATCGCCAAAAAGCGGTAAGCGCGTGATTCCGCCGCAAGACGATCATCCCGGCCTGCCGCTGCCGCGCCGGTTCCGGGCGATCATGGCGATCAGTTTCGGCACCGCGCTGCTGGTGATCGATGGGCAGATCGCCAATGTCGCGCTGCCCACCATCGCCAGCGATCTGGGCGTCACCAATGCCGCCATCACCAATGTCGTTACCGTCTATCAGCTGGTGCTGGTGATGTTGCTGTTCCCCTTCGCCTCGCTGGGAGACCGGATCGGCCACCGCAGCTTCTACCAATGGGGGCAGGTGCTGTTCATGGCGGCGAGCGCGGGGTGCTGGTTTGCCGATGGTTTCGTCACCCTGCTGGCGCTGCGCAGCATACAGGCGGTGGGCGCGGGGATGGCGCTGAGCGTATCTTCGGCGATGCTGCGGCAGATCTATCCGGCCAAAAGGCTGGGCGCGGGTTTGGGGATAAATTCGGTCATCGTCGCCAGTGCCGGCGCGCTGGCGCCCACCCTGGGCGGGCTGGTGGTGGGCAGCCTTCCCTGGCAGACTGTATTCGTGATCGCCGCGCCGCTGGCCATCGTTTCGCTGCTGCTGGGCCGGGCGCTGCCTGATCCCGAACCGCGCGATGTGCCGGTGGAATGGACCAGCGGGTTGTGGAGCGCGGGCACCATGCTGCTGCTGGTAGGGGCAATGCAGGTAGGAACGCACGGCAATGTGCCGCTGGGCGTGGGCATAGGCGCAGCGGGCGTGCTGTCCACCGTACTGCTGGTGAAGCGCGAGCGCCGCCGCGTCGCCCCGGTGCTGCCGGTGGA
>JBGSLI010000401.1:0-1837 GCA_041740775.1 Alteraurantiacibacter sp.
GGGTTCACCCGGCACGATCGGGCGCAGCGCCACGCGCCCGCCCTGCATCGCATCTTCAAGACTGTTGAACGCGCCTGCGGGCACGGAACCGGCGGGAAAGTTCTGCATCCGCAGGTTTTCCGGCGTCAGCGCGGTGCCGAATTCGAGCGGCTGGCTGGTCACCACGATCCGCGACATCTGCTGTTCCTGCGCGATCTGTTCCTGCCGCTGTTCCACGCCCGAAAACCAGGCATTGGCCAGAATTACCGCGAATATGCCGAGAACCACTGCAATAGCCAGGATTGCAAGATTGCGTGCCCCCATGACTTTCCCCCCAGAAAGTGGAATGTCTTTTGACTATAACGAAAAAAATGGCCCCCGCGAGTTTTTTCTCGCGGGGGCCATTCTGTCAATCGATTAGCACGAAGTCGGCGGGGTCTGGCCCGGAGTAACAGTCGCCGTGGAACTGTTGCACTTGTCGACATCCTTGGCGGCACCTTGGATGGCGGCCTGGACGTTGGCACCCAGGAACAGCGCAGCGGCACCGATGCCGACGCCGACAACGGCGATGATCAGCGCGTATTCGGCGGCCGAAGCGCCGGTTTCGTCAGCGATGAAGTTCTTCAGGAAGGTTTTCATGTCTCGTCTCACTTTCAGTTCGTTCAAACCAGGATGGAACCGCGCCCGTCCAAAAAAAGGACGCCGGATACCGTTTCGTGTCTGAGGATGATTCTCCCCGCCAGCCCCCTGTTCGGTGTTTTCCCATCGGCAAAGCGAAGGGAGAAAACCGGTCAGTTCTGGCGGGGAGTGCTTGCCCCCCTCTGACGGTTTCAATTGTCCCCAAAACCCGATGCGGAATCAACGAAACGTTAATCGTTGAAAAAACATCTCTGGATTCCAGTGGTTTATCTGGGCAATTTGCTAACACCAATGGTAAACGGGTGGGTAACCATGTTGCCAAACTGACCCATGCCGGAACGCTTCTTTCGGCCCGCGTAAACGAATCGCAAGAAACGAATCACCGCGATCAGTCGATTCGCGCCCGATTCGCCAATCGCCAAAGCAAAAAGGCGGCAGATCGCCCCGCCGCGCAAGTTGTCGCAAATATACAATTGTAAAATCGATGCGCGCGATTGGGTGGCGCGATCGGGTGGGGCGATCAGCCCGTGCGCGCCTGCATCCGCGCCTCGATCTTCTTCAGCGCGAACATCGGCACGATCACCGAAAGCGCGATGCCCAGCAGCGATGATACGCCCAGCCAGATCGCCATCAGCGATCCGCCCGCCTGATACATGGCATAGAATACCGGCGCGGCAAGGATCAGCCCGCGGATTTCATTCAGCGCCAGCAGCAGCGCGGCAGACCGCAGAACAAGGCGGATGATGGGAAGGCGGCGCATCGTCATGCCGCAATCATCGGACGAAGTGGTAAATATGTGGTTATGGCGCTGGCGCTACACCCAACCATGCACCCGGCAATGCGCTGAACGGGGCGGAAGGCAGAGCGGGCGGGGATGGGGCGTTCTCCTGTGTTTGCGCCCTCCCGAATCCGTCACCCTGTTATTCGCCCTGCCTTTGCCCCCGGTTACTCATCCGGCGTTTCGTTATCTACGCAGCGGCCGCCGTGCTCTGTCAGCAATTGGCGCACTTGCTGCGCAGAAAGCGCGCTGTGGCGCATGTCTGCCGCCAGGAAGGTGCGGCCCTTGTGCCATTGGCGTTCCAGATCATTTTCGGCAAATGTATCCACATCCTTGTCGCTCAGCATCACCGCCATCGCCGCGCCGGTAGCACCGATGATGCCGCTGGCGGTGGCCACGGCAGAATAGGTCGATGCCAGCACCGCGCCCGCCGCCGCCACC
>JBGSLI010000402.1:0-4110 GCA_041740775.1 Alteraurantiacibacter sp.
CCCCCCCCCCGTGCCACGCCCGCGACCGCCGGACACCCATCCCCAACCCCTTCCCTCAAGGAAAGGGGCTCGGTTTCGTATATCCCCGGAGAACTGGCCACGCTGGGGCTGGGGCAATTCGATCTGGTCACCTGCATGGAAGTGATCGAACATGTGGCGGACAAGCCCGCCTTCATCGCCGCGCTCGCCGCGCATCTCGCGCCCGATGATGGCAAAGGGGGCGGCCTGCTGGTGATGTCCACCCCCAACCGCACGCTGGCCAGCCGCGCCTTATTGGTAGAGGGTGCCGAAATGCTCGGCATGATTCCGCGCGGCACGCATGATTGGCAGGATTTCGTCACGCCAGACGAATTGCGCGATCTGCTGGCAGCGGCAGGGCTGGAAGTGACGCGGGTGAAGGGCATCGGCTATTCGCCAGCGAAGGGGCTGCATCTGTCGGAGGATATGGCGCTGAACTACGTGTTGACTGCAAGCTTCCTCTGACTTCGTCATTGCGAGCGGAGCGAAGCAATCCATCACCCGCCGCTGAACCTTGGCGCAAGGTTGGAAGATGGATGGCCGCGTCGCCTGCGGCTCCTCGCAATGACGAGGAAATTCACTCAACCACTGCGGCAAGTTCTTCCGGGCAGCCTGCTTGCCCATCCCGGCCAAAGCGGATTGCGCGCGCCGGATCATCGGAAAAAACGCCATCGATCCCGAAGCCGCGCAACAGATAATAGACAAGGTAATCGCAACCGATGGCGGCCGGGTCGTCGCCGCTTCGGAGGGCCGGTGGCAGAAAGGCATTTTCCTTGCGCGCGGTCCAGGCGTGAACCAGCAGGCCTGCGCCATGCGCTGCGGAATGAACGCCGGTTGGCATGGCATCTTGCGGATCAGAACCCTGCGAAAAGAGCATGGCGAAATCCGCCCCGATCGCGTCGGCATATTGCGCGATCTCGGCCAGCCCCTCCGGCGTCACCATCGCGGCATAGCTTGTCGCCAAATCATCCGCCGGGCCGCCCTCTGCCGCCACCAGTTGCACCAGCCGCAGATCGGTCATCGCTTCGAGCCGCCGCAATGGCGCGACATCGAAGCTCTGGATGAATACCGGCGCATCCGCCCCCCGGTATCCGGCGGCGTGCAATTGTTCCACCAGCATCGCCGCCAGATCATGGCCGATCCCGGCGAAATAGGTCGGATGCTTGATTTCGGGATAGATCCCGATCACGCGTCCCGTCTCGGCTTCCTTGGCGCGCACCAGCGCGATGATCTCGGCCAGCGTCGGCACCTGATAAAGCCCGTCAAAGCCGCTGTTCTGCGGGCGGATATCGGGCAACCGTTCGCGCGCGCGCAGGGTGCGCAATTCGGCCAGCGTGAAATCCTCGGCAAACCAGTCGGTCACTTCCTCGCCGTCGATCATCTTTGTCGTTCGGCGATCGGCAAATTCCGGGTGCGCGGCAACATCGGTGGTGCCCGCAAGCGCATTCTCGTGCCGCGCCACCAGCACGCCGTCACTGGTGGGCACGAGGTCCATCTCGATGTAGTCCGCACCCTGGTCGATCGCGCGTTCATAGGCCGCCAGCGTATGCTCGGGCCGATCCCCGGATGCCCCGCGATGGGCGATCACCAGCATCGTGCTCTCCTCCTGCTGCTGCGCGAAAACGGGCGCGGATGCTGCACCCAATGCTGCGCAGCAAAATAATGTTATCACTTGAAAATATCTCAAAACAGCGCGCGCGTCCATTGGTCTTCCCCAAAGCCTGCCAGCACTTGCCGGCGGGTTCGGCAACGAGCCGATGCAATAGGCTGCGATGCAACACTATCACCATGATTGTCCGCCGCTGTCGATACCCTCCTTGCCGACGCAATCGAATTCCGGACATTTTCAATCTCGACGCCAGAAAAGGCTGGCATTGACGGGTGGTTTGCCGCCATTTCAGCCGCTATGACCCCGATTCGAAACGCCGGACACAATCATTGTGGACGGCCCGCGTCTTGGCTATCGCAGGGAGCACGAAATGCCACTGGTCAACATGAAGCCGCTGTTGCGGCACGCGATGGACAATGGCTATGCTGTGGCCGCGTTCAATCTGGTCGATTATTCCACCACCAAGGCGATGGTGAAGGCGGCGGAGGAGCTTGGCGCGCCGGTGATCTGCCAGACCTCGTCCAAGACCATCGATTATTACAGCCATGCCGAAATCGTATCGTGGGTGCGCACCTGCGCCGAAAATTCGCCGGTGCCGGTCGTGCTGCATCTCGATCATTGCAAGGATCTGGCGATGATCGAACAATGCGCGGCCACCGGCTGGACCTCGATCATGATCGACGCCAGCGAATATCCATTCGAACAGAACCTCGCACTGTCGCTGCGGGTGCGTGATATTGCGGAGAAATACGGCGTGGGGATGGAGGCCGAACTGGGCCAGATCATGGGCGTCGAAGACGATATGGTGGTGGACGAGGCGGACAGCGTGCTGACCGATCCGGAAGATGCCAAACGCTTCTGCGAGGCGCTGGACCTTTCCGCCTTCGCCTGCGCGGTGGGCACTGCGCATGGCTTCTACAAAGGCGAACCCAAGGTGGATTTTGACCGGATCGCCGCGATCAACAAGGCCACCGGCACGCCGATGGCGCTGCACGGCGGCACCGGCCTTTCGGACGAGACATTCGCCCGCGCCATCGCACGCGGCAGCGCCAAGATCAACATTTCCACCAATTTGAAGCACGTCTATATCGAAAGCGTGGACGCCTACCGCGCCGCCAAGCCGGACGATTACGAACCGCTGCGGGTGATCGACGCGCAATATCAGGCGTGCAAGCGCCTGTTCCACACCTTTATCGGGAAGTTCGGCGGAACAGGACGGGGCGCGGCCTTTCTCGCCAGCCAGAGCGGGGCCGCCTGATGCTGAAGGCGATCGTCTTCGATTGCGATGGCGTGATGGTGGATACCGAGCGCGACGCGCATCGGGTGGGCTTCAACCGCGCCTTCGCCGCCTTCGGCATCGACGCGCAATGGAGTGTGGAGCTGTATGCCCGCCTCCTGCTAATTGCGGGCGGCAAGGAGCGGATGCGCGCCTGGTTTGACGAAACCGGCTGGCCGGAAGCAGCGGTTGCGCAGCATGGAGGAAGAACCGCGCTGATCGCCGCGCTGCACAAGGAAAAGACCCGCATCACCAGCGCAATCGTGGCCGAACTGCCCGTGCGCCCCGGCGTGCTGCGGATCGTGGACGAGGCGATCGCGGCAGGCGTGCGGCTGGGCGTTTGCACCACGTCCAACGCCGCCTTCATCGACGCGGTGCTCGATCTGTTCGGGCCGCAGCGCAAGGCTGCGTTCGAATTCGTCCACGCGGGCGATGTGGTGGCCAGGAAGAAGCCCGATCCCGAAATCTACCATCTCGCCACGCGCTCGCTGGGGCTGAACCCGCGCGATTGCGTGGTGATCGAAGACAGCCGCAACGGCCTTCTCGCCGCGCATGGGGCGGGTTATCATGTGCTCGTCACCACCAGCACATATACCGCAGACGAGGATTTTTCCGAAGCCGCACGCGTAGTGAGCGAGCTGGGGGATCCGCCGGGCGTGCAGGTGACGCTTGCCGATCTTGCCGCGCTGACCGAAGCGGGCTGAAACTTTTGACGGGAGAAACAGGACCAATGGCCATTTCGCAAGCCGCGATCGAAAGGGCGATCGATACCACCGCCGATACGGTAATCCGCAACGAACATTATTTCTCCGATCTGGACGGGCTGGCAGGTGACGGCGATTTCGGCACCTCGCTGGCCACCGGGTTCAAGGTCATCAAGCGCGACCTGCCCACGATCGACAAGCCCGATATCGGCGCGATGCTGCTCAAGCTGTCGATGCTGGTGAGCAAGCACATCGGCGGATCGTCGGGGCCGATCTGGGGCACCGGTTTCATGAAGGCCGCGCTGGCCGCCAAGGGCAAGGCCGAGGTCAGCCTTGAAGAACTGGCCGTGATGGTGGGCAATGCGGCAGAAGGCATCATGGCGCGCGGCGGGGCGCAGCTGGGCGACAAGACCTTGCTCGATGCGGTGATTCCGGTGGCCGAAAGGCTGAAGGCCGCCGCCGCCGAAGGCGCCACCGATCTTGCCGCGCTGCTGGCCGAATGC
>JBGSLI010000403.1:0-2128 GCA_041740775.1 Alteraurantiacibacter sp.
CATCGCTGCCGCTGCTGCGCGCCCGCCCGGCGCAAAGCTTGAGCTCATTGTAGGCGCAGCGGTGCGCTTTCAGGCGAAGGTTTCGGTCACGCCTTCGTTACCGGCCAGCCCGGCGTGCAGTGCCGCCATGAAACTGCTCCAAAGGATCGTCATCAGCGCCAGCACGACTAACATGACAAGGAAGAACCCGCCCATCATTCCTATCATCCCCGCCACATCTTCGGGGCGTGAACCCGCTGCCGCCATTGTGGCCCCCATTCCCATGAGGGTTCCGCCGAATATGGCAAAGATCAGGAGAAGCGCCGCGCCCACCATCAGGACGTAAACAAGCAGCACGCCAAAGATACGCAGCACATTTCCTTCCGTCAGCTTCCACGAACGGGCGATTGCGGTAATCGGATTGCGTTGGCCCTCTACCGCGATCACCGGAATGACGACGCTGATCCGGCACGAGACATAGACTGCCAGCACAATCGTGAGGAGAATGAACAGCGCGCTGCCGATATCGCCAGCGAATGACATCACGCCGCCGATTATCGCCAGAACCAGCACAGCGAGGAAATAGGCGACAATGAAAATTATCGCCAGGCCAAGCAACGTTGGCGAACATTTGAAACCGGCGACGAAGGAACTGCCAAAAGGAGGCGAATGCAGCGCGGATGCCTGATGCGTGAGTGACGCCGATTGCGCGAAGCCGATGAGGACATAGAAGACATAAAACACGATCATCAGCACCACAAAGCCGAACCCCATGGCCAGCGGGTTCTCCATCGCGCCGCCGCTGAATGCCATGCCTGTGCCGATAACTCCAAGCATGACCGCTGAAAAAACGATCTGGATCACGAAAAAGACCACCCAAAGTCCCAGCAAGGGACCAAAGCGGCTCTTTATCGTGCCGAATGTTTGCGAAAGCACTGCACCGATATCGAGGCTCATTGTCCCGTAATCCCCCTGCCCTGTTTTGCCTCAGGCGAAAGCATCACACAATTGCCGCCTTGGCAAGACGCACGGCAACAAAAAGGGGGCCGCAGCGGGCCCCCCTTCCGTTGTCCATTCGCAATCAGGTGCTTACCAGCGGAAACGCCCGGTCACGCCGTAGGTGGCCGGATCGTTGGGATAGCCCGATATATTGCCCGCCTGCGCGGGGCTATCGAACACCGTGCCCAGATAGCGATCATCGAGGATGTTGCGGCCCCAGACAGAAACTTCCACTCCGCAATCGCATTCATAGGTGAGCGATGCGGTAAGGTTGTTCTGGCGGCCGGTGAACGGCAGGCCCGCGGCGATTGCCGGGGCGCCATCGACGATCGAACCATCAGGCCCGCGCACGGCGAAGGCGGGCAGGCCTTCGACCAGCTGGAACCGGTCCGACCACAGATAGTTGATCCGCGGCACCAGCACGCCATTGCCGACATCGGCTTCATATTGCGCGCCCACGATCACCACGAATTCAGGGATGCCCGAAGGCGTGGTGCCCGAAATATCGCCCTGCGCCGACAGCAGGAAACTGTCGAACTTGGGATCAAGATAGGTCACCGCCGCGTTGATCGTCAGTTCGGGCGTGGGGAAGAACACGCTTTCGAATTCCACCCCGGTGGTGGATTGCTTGCCCGCATTGGCCAGCACGAAGCCGGATCCTGTGAAGATGTTCGACTGGAAGCCCTCGATCTCCTGATCGAACACGGTGAGGTTGAGCGATGCCCAGTCCAGCGATGCCTTCACGCCTGCTTCGATCACCGTTGAATCTTCGGGCCCGGCAAAGCGCGAACCGAAGGTCTGATTGGGCTGTTCCAGCCCGGCGGCGATGATCGCCGCTCGATCGGTCAGCGCCGGGCGGGCATCGCGCGACAGATTGATCGAGCTGGCCTTGAAGCCGGTGACGTAGCTGGCATAGACGTTCACATCGGGCGTCACGTCATAGGCGAGGCGGATGGTGTAGCTGAAATCATTATCGTCCACCTTCCCGTCTTCCACCGAATTGGGAACCCCCAGGAACGGCGGCAGGAATTGCAGCGCGCGCAGCGGATTGAGCGGGTTGGCCAGCGGGTTGTTGACATTGGCAGCGGCAAACGCCTGCGCACCCGCCAGAATGGTGGGGAAGGCCGCCGCGCCCGCCGCACCGGCGGGG
>JBGSLI010000404.1:0-4741 GCA_041740775.1 Alteraurantiacibacter sp.
TCGACCGGGGACGGCTGGCGGCGGACGGCCCGCCGGAGGAGGCGCTGGCCGAAGATGTGATCGCGTCTGTCTGGGGGGTTGACGCCCGCTGGGTCGGCGAACCCGGATCGCGGGCGCTGGTCTATACGTCGCGATGCCGGTAGCCCTGCCGTCGCGCCTCAGCGTTTGCGCACGAATTCGGCGCGCAGCACCAGCCCCTTGATGCCATCGAACCGGCAATCGATTTCCTGCGCATCGCCGGTCAGGCGGATGCTCTTGATCAGCGTGCCCTGTTTGAGCGTGCGCCCGGCGCCCTTGACTTCCAGATCCTTGATCAGCGTCACCGCATCGCCATCGGCCAGCAGATTGCCCACCGCATCGCGCACTTCCACCGCATCGGCGGCGGCGCGCCGGGCGGCGAGTTCGGAAGCGGGCAGCCATTCGCCGCTGTCCTCGTCATAGACATAATCCTCATCACCGTGTTTATCGTCGCCGGGCATGGTGCGCTTCTCCTGGGGGCCGGTTTTGCGGCGGAAACCGGCCCATGCGCGCGCGCCGCGCAACAAAGCAATAGGTAAACTGCGGCTCCCGTGCTAAGGCTGCGGCTGCTGACGTCGGAATTTGCGACGGACTTCGAGATTTGCCGACCGCCGCTTGCCTTCATTGGCCCCGGCGCAAACCAGACGACGACTTCCTTTCCATGGACGATTTGACGCACGACCCAAGCCGCAATCTCGCGGCGCGGGCACCAGAATGTTCTTTGAAAGGAACCCAGACATGTCGAAGACCGGCACCGTGAAATTCTTCAACTCCGACAAGGGCTACGGCTTCATCCAGCCCGATGACGGCTCGGCCGACAGCTTCGTCCACATCTCCGCCGTGCAGGCGGCAGGCATGCAGACGCTCGATAAGGAGCAGCGCCTGAGCTATGATGTGGAACAGGGCCGCAATGGCAAGGAAAGCGCAGTCAACCTGTCTTCCGCCGACTGATTATGAATTGATGCGGCCGGGCGCGGGAGCGATCCTGCGCCCGGCTGAACTCGCCAGTTCCCCCTCCTCTACCGGAGACGCAACCATGTCCCAGTCCTTCTCCTTCTACGATCAGCGCGCCCGCGATGCCGCCGATGAAGCGCAGCAAGCCACGCTGGACAATGTGCGTGATCGCAACCTGCGCGCAGAAAAAACATGGCGCGCGCTGGCGGACCAGGCGCAGAAGGTGGAGGACGATCGCAAGAAGGCCGCCGTGGTGCGGCAGGAACGCATCGACCGGGAGGCCGCCGAGGCCGAAGAATGGGCGATGCGCGCCGCCGAAGCCGGGAACTGACCGCCGCAAGGCAGGTTCTGCTCCAGACAAACCCGCTTGCCGAGGCGAGAGCGATGAAACTGGCCAGTCTTCTCTTCGTGCCCGCCATACTGCTTTCCGCCTGCCAGCCCGGCGACGGCGAAAGCGTTCCGGGCGATGATTCCGATACGCAGCCCTACGCGGGCATTGCCGAGGATGCGGTTCTGCGCGTGGTTGGCACCGAACCCTTCTGGGGCGGCACTATCGCCGATGGGCAGCTGACGTGGACCACACCCGAAAATATCGAAGGCACCAGCCTGCCGGTGGAGCGATTTGCCGGGCGCGGCGGCGTGTCGTTCAGCGGCCAGCTTGGCGGGCAGCAGATCGATATTGCGATCACGCCGGGCATTTGTTCGGATGGCATGAGCGACCGCACCTATCCGTTCAACGCCACGGTGCAGCTTGGCGGCGATATTCTCACCGGCTGCGCCTGGCGCGAAGGGGTGGATGAACTTGCGGATGGCTGAGCGACAGCCCCGCGATCAGAACAGCCCCGGAACCTCGTGCTGGGCAACCGAGCGATCGGGCAGTTCGGGGGCCAGCAGGCCGGTTTCATCGGCTGCTGCAGTAGTGGCAGGGCCGCCCGCGATGGCGGTGCAGGATCGGCCCGCCAGATAATCGAGCGCCACCGCGGTCATCGTCTCGCGCGGATCGCCCATCTGGAAGGCGACATTGTCGTTCGCGCGGCAGGAGTTGGGCACGGTGGAAGCCAGCCCGTTGAAATATTCGCCCTGATTGTCGGCGTTGGCGATCTGCAAGGTCACCACCCGCAGCCTGTCATCGCAGGCGGCCAGATCGAAGGCGGACTGGCCCACCGGCTTGCCGAAGGTGTTGGTGCCGATCAGCGCGATATCCGCCACATAGGGCTGCATCCCGTTGATCACCAGCTCGCTGGCAGAAGCGGTGGAACCGGTGCCGATGAAGGCGATGCGCGTGGGAGCGACCGATTGCGGCTGGGCGGCGAAGCGGACGATTTCGTTCCGGTCCGATTTGGAGGCGCGGAAATTGATCCGTTCGAATATCTGCCCTTCCAGCCCTCGGGCCATCAGATCGCCCATGATTTCGGCCACGGAGATCAAGCCCCCGCCGTTGTAGCGCAGATCGATGATGAGTTCGGTAATCCCCGCAGTGCGGAAGATGGCGAAGGCATCGCGCAGATCCTGTTCGCCCGAACGGATCGAAAAGGTGCGCAGATTGAGATAGCCGACCTGCCGCCCGCCATCATTCAGGATCTGCACGCCGAAGCGGTCGGACACCGGATCGAGCGAGAAATCGGTCTTGCTCAGCGATACTTCGCGGTCCACCCCCGCCTGATCGCGCACCCGCAAGACGCGGGTGGCGCCAGCGGTTGACGGGCCGAGCGCATCGGTCACCGCCCCCGGACCGCCGCTGGCCATCAGCGAATTGACCGTCACGATATTGGCCGATGTGGTCCCTATTCCCAGCAGTTCGGTGCCCCGATCAAGGTTGGCCCCCAGCGCCGCTGTGCCTTCGAAGGTTTCGATCACGAACACGCGGCGGTTGGCCGAATCGAACCCCAGCCGGAATCCGAAGCCCGCCGATGCCCCGCTACTGGCGAAGGCATTTTCTTCTGCGATCGACGTGACGAAGGAGAACCCGCGATCGCGCGCTTGCGCCCGCGCCGGGGCCACCAGCGCATCGATATAGGATTGCAGATTGGTGTGGCTGGCCTTGTTGACCGAAGTATCGAGCAGGCTGGGGAACAGATACCATTCGTTGAACACGCTCAGCGTGAAATCCTGCCGCGCGGAAAGCGAACAGGGCGCGGTGCCGGTGGAAGGGGTGGGCGTGGGAACCACCCCGGAATTGCCGCCGCTGCCGCCGCCGCAGGACGCCAGCATGGCGAAGCAGGCGAGCGACAGGGCGATTTTCGAAGTGCGCATGATTGTTCCACGCTTTTCAGATTGTTGGTCCGACGCGCGTGATCCTATCTGCCACCCGCATGGCTGGCAAGCGCGGTCACCTGGGCAGCTATCCGAACTGTGCATAAGCGGCGCGAAGTGCATATTTCATCGACAGACAGACCCGGCTGCCCCCTTGCATTCGTGCCAAGCAGGCGGCACATCGCGGGGGTATTCTATCCGTAAACGCGCCAAGCAGGCGCGATTCCAAGCAAGGAAAGCGCATGTCCGATACCCCTCCTGCATGGCTCGCCACAGCGCTTGGCAAGGCCGCTGGCGAAGGCGGTGCCGGGCTGGGCCGGATCGTGGCGGCGCAGTTGGGCGCGGCTGAACTGGTGGGCAAGGGCGGTTTTTCCCTTTCCTCTGCCGCCTTTCGCGCGGGCGGCGCGCTCGATCCCTGCTTTACCGCCGACGAGGAGGATGCGGTCGCCCCGCCACTCGAATGGACATCCCCGCCGCCCGGCACGCAGGAACTGGTGCTGGTGGTGGAGGATGCCGATTTCCAGACCGGCGAACCGCATTGCCACTGGCTGGTGTGGGGCCTGCCGGGGCAGAAGGGCAAATTGCTCGAAGGCGAAGCGCCGCCGCGCGTGGGCAAGAACGCTCATCGCAATTCCGAATGGCTGCTGCCCGATCCGCCAACCGGCGAGAATCCGCATGATTACGTGTTCCAGCTTTTCGCGCTCGATCTGCCGCTCACGCTGATGCCGGGGGCCAATCGCGAGGAACTTGTTGCAGCCATGGCGGGCCATGTTATCGGCCTGGCCGTGATTACAGCGACTTATACCCGCGAAGAAGGCGGGGATTACGACTGGGACGATAGCGACGAAGACGATTGAACGGTGCTAGGCTGATAGCCGGTATTTTTGACTGAAAGGAAACACTGACAATGGCTGCCAAAAACAATGCTCTCAACAAGCCGGTCAACCTGACCCCGGAACTCGAAGCGGTGGTGGGCAAGGGCCCGATCACCCGCGCGCAGGTTACCAGCAAGGTGTGGGATCACATCAAGGCGAACAATCTGCAGGATTCCAAGGACCGGCGGATGATCAATCCCGATGCCAAGCTGAGCGCGGTGATCGGCAAGGATCAGATCTCGATGTTCAAGATGACGGGTGCGGTGTCCAAGCACATGAGCTGATCGTCCCATCGCGGGAGTGATATGCGAACGGGCGGGTGGCGCAGGCTTCCCGCCCGTTCTGCTGTCTGCCATGCAGGAAACCATGACCCGCCTTATCGCCAGCCTTTGCGCACTCGCGCTCCTTACGGCCTCTGCACAGGCGAGCGCGCGCGATATCGTGATCAGCAATGATGACGGGCTGACCAGCAATGTGCTGGCGCTGTATGATGCGCTGAAACAGGCCGGGCACGATGTGATCGTATCGGTGCCGTGCCACAACCAGAGCGGGCAGGGCGCGGCGCTGCGGATCGGCCAGCCTTTGGTGGCGCTGACGCGGGCGTGTCTCAACGATGCCGCGCAACCGGGCGATCCGGCGGC
>JBGSLI010000405.1:0-4021 GCA_041740775.1 Alteraurantiacibacter sp.
CATGCCGTCTGCGCCTTCCTCGCCTCCAACGCATCGAGCGCCGCCTGTTCGCGCGCCAGGGCGCGCTGCAATTGCCCCAGCGCCTCGTTATCGGCGCGGTGGCGGGCGACGTTGTTCCACGGAGAAAGATCGAACCCGCCGAATTCGGAATTGATATAGGCCCACCAGAAATAGGTATCGACGATCGACCATTGCTCGCCGAACCACCAGCGCCGGTGTTCCAGCTCGGCATCGAGCTGATCGAGAAGGCCGGTGAATATCTCGAACCCCCGCTCGCGCACCGGGGCCGGATCGCCCTTGGTCCACATGAACGGCACCTTCACCGCGCGCACGCCGGGATGCCAGCCCGATGATATCCACGCCAGTACCGAAAGCTGCTGCGCCTCTTCCCACGCGCTGTCTGCCTGCGGGAGCAGGCCCGCATCAGGATAGGCGGAATGCAGCCAGCACAGGATCGCGGAATTTTCCACCAGCGGCGCGCCATCCACCAGCAGGCACGGCACTTTCCCGGCGGGGCTGATGGCCAGATATTCGGGTGTGCGGTTTTCGCCGCTGTGAAAATCGATCATCCGGTCTTCATAGGGCACGCCCACCGCTTCCAGCGCGGTAAGCGTTACCCGCGTGCAGGCGGTGTGAGCGTGGTGAAGGATAAGATCATGCGGCATTCTTCAGGCGCTCCCTTGCGGCGTTTTCGCGTGCCAGCGCGCGCTGGAAGGCGGGCCGCTGCTCCACCCGCGCACGGTGCGCGGCGAGGTGATCCAGCCCGGAAAGATCATATTCGCCTTCTTGCGCGGCGGAATAGTTCCAGCAGGCATAAACATCGATGATCGACCAGGAATCGCCGAACCACCAGGGTTGGTTGGCAAGGCGCGCGTCGAGCGCTTCGAACAGCGGCTTTACCAGTTCCTTGCCGCGCGCGCGCACCGGGGCGGGATCGCCCGTGGTCCAGCGGATCGGCATCATGTTGGCGCGCACCGCCGGGTGCCAGCCGGAGGAAATCCAGAACAGGTCGGACAATATCTGCGCCTCGTCCCAGCCCGATGCGGCATCGGGAAACAGCCCGGCTTCGGGAAAGCTGCGGTGGAGATACCACTGGATCGCCGCATTTTCAGCCAGCACCTGCCCGTCTGCCACCAGCGCCGGTATCTTGCCGCGCGGATTGACCGCACGGAAGGCGGGCGAATGCTGTTCGCCCTTCATCAGATTGACCGGATGATCGGCATAATCCACCCCGCATTGCTCCAGCGCGGCCATGGTTACGCGCGAACACGCGCCGGGCAGGTGATACAGCACATAATCAGCCATCGGCTTGCTCCATAAATTCGATCAGATCGCCCGCGCCAATGCGGGCAAGGCGTTACTCGTCAAAGATCGCCACGGCCCGCGTCCAGCCCGCGCTGGCGCCCTTGATCTTGTGCGGGAAGCACGAAATGGTGAAGCCGGTGCCGGGGATTGCCTCCAGATTGTGCATCTTCTCGATGTGGCAATAACCGATGTCCACGCCCGCGCGGTGGCCTTCCCAGATCAGTTTGGCATTGCCGGTTTCGGCCACTTTTGCCTTGGTGTGGACGAAGGGTGCATCCCAGCTCCACGCATCGATCCCGGTCACCCGCACGCCGCGTTCGAGCAGATACATCGTGCCTTCATAGCCCACGCCCGCACCGCGGCTGACATATTTGGGATCGCGGTTCTTCAGCGCCATGCCTGCCGATGTATTGACCACCACGATATCGAGCGGTTGCAGATCGTGCCCGATCCTCTCCAGCTCCTCCTCGATATCCTTCGCGGTAATCACATAGCCATCTTCCCTGGCGGTGAAATCCAGCTTCACGCCGGGGTTCATGAACCATTCGAGCGGCATTTCGTCGATCGTCTGCGCCGGGCGACTGCCACCTGCGAGCGCCGCATCCTGCGTCGGATGATAATGCCAGGGGGCATCGACGTGCGTGCCACTGTGCGTGGTCAGCCGCACCCATTCGGCGGCGGCGAATGGTTCGCCGCCATAGATATTGTCGATATCGGCACCGGGAAAAAACTTTTCCAGCTCATGCCTGGTATCGGCGTGGACTTCGTATTCGATCTTTGGCGCCAGAAACGGCGGGTCGCTGATGACATCGTTTTCCAGCGTCATCGAAAGGTCGACAAAACGGCGGGGCATTGCTTTTCTCCTTATGCGGGCATCAGTTCCACCGGCAAATGCGCCAGTGCATATAGCGTATTGTTGAGCCGCCGGGCAGGTTTGCCCGCAGGGCGGATTTCGGCGATCTGTTCCACCATTGCGCCGAGCACCGCCTCTGCCTCCAGCCGCGCCACCATTTGCCCAAGGCATTGGTGGATGCCGAAGCCGAAGCCGACGTGGCCGCCTGCATTGCGGGTGACATCGAACCGGTCGGGATCGTCCCATTTGCGCGGATCGCGGTTGGCAGCGGCGAGGAAAAGCAGCACCTTGCTGCCTTCGGGGATAGTCGCCCCGCCAACTTCGACATCGCGCGCGGTGGTGCGGAAGAAGGTCTGCACCACCCCGCCCCAGCGCAAGCTTTCTTCAAAGGCGCGCTTGGCCAGCGATGGATCGGCGCGCAGCTTTTCCCATTCGGCCGGGTTCTGCGAAAAGGCGAACACCAGATTGGCGATGCCGTTGACGGTTGTGTCGACCCCGGCGGTGAGAAAGCTGCGCACCAGCCGTTCGGCTTCAGCCTCGGTGCAATCGCCCCGGTCGGCGGCTTCGTAAACCGCCATCCCCCAGCCGCCGGGCTTCAGCTTCTCGCGCTTGCAGCTTTCGGCCACCCAGGCGATGGCATCGGCGGCATCCGCCATCGATTGCGCCAGAATGCGGTTCTGCGGACCGAAACCATTGAAGGCGGTGGTGCCATAGGGGATCAGGTGCTCTCGCCCATCCTTGCGCAGACCGATCAGTTCGGGGAAAACCCGTAGCGGGAAGGCTTCGGCAAGATCGGCCACGGCATCGATCTGCCCCTGTGCGAGGACTTCCTCTACCAGCGCATCCGCCCGGTCGCGCCATGCAGGTTGCAATGCGCGCAGCCCGGCAAGCGATGCGACCTTGTTCATCAGCCCGCGCGTGCGATCATGCAGCGGCGGATCGGTTTCGAGCAGCAGCGATGGCGGGCGCCAGGGTTCTTCGCGGGCGAAATCGGCCAGCCCCACGCCGCGCCCTGAAATGAAGCTTTCCCAATTCTTTAGTGCCGCCTGCACTTCGTCAAAGCGCGCCATTGCATAGCAGCCGATCGGCTCCAGCCACGCCAGCGGCCCAGCGTCGCGCAGCTGCGCGTGATGCGCATAGGGATCGGCAAGGAAGGCTTCGTCGAAGGGATCGATATCGAGGCGAGGGGCGGCTTTCACTCGGCAGTCCAGCCGCCATCTATTACCATGCTTGTGCCGGTCATCAGCGCGGAAGCGTCAGAGGCGAGGAACACGATCGAGCCCATCAGATCCTCCACCTGCCCCAGCCTGCCCAGCTTGATCTTTGAAAGGACGCTGGCGAGAAATTCGCGGTTCTCGAACATCGGCCTGGTCAGCGGGGTTGCGATGAAAGTGGGGGCAATGGTGTTGGAACGGATGCCATGCGGCGCAAGGTCCAGCGCCAGCGCCTTGTTCATCCCCTCCAGCGCCCATTTGCTGGCGCAATAGAGGCTGCGGTCCGGGCCGCCGACATGGCCCATCTGGCTGCCCATGTGGATCAGCGAGCCTTTTTCCCCCGCCGCAATCAGCCGCCGCGCGCAGGCTTGCGCCACGAAGAAGGCGCTCTTGAGGTTGAGATCGAGCACCGCGTCGTAATCGCCCTCCTCCACCTGCCACATCGGCATCGGGCGGTTGGTTCCGGCATTGTTGACGAGGATGTGAAACGGTTCGCGCGCGGTGAAGAAGGCGCGCACGGCGGCGATATCCGACACGTCGAGCACCTCGGCCACGGCATTCCCGCCGATCGCCTGCGCTCCGGCCTCTATCTCAGCGGCGGTTCGCGCCACCAGCGTCACCTGCGCGCCGTGTTCGGCCAGCGCGGCGG
>JBGSLI010000406.1:0-7871 GCA_041740775.1 Alteraurantiacibacter sp.
TGCCCGAGCCTGCCGATCCCGACGCGCTGCCCAGCGCCGATATCGGCGATCTTGATGGCCCCGCTCCGCCCGAAGCGAGCGAGCTGACGCGCGAGCAGCGGCGTTTCTTCCGTTATGACCGCAACCGCGATCTCAAGATCACCCGCAACGAAATGCTGTCCACCCGCACCGATGGCTTCCGCGATCTGGATACCGACGGCAACAATCTGCTTACATTCGAGGAATGGGCGATCACCACTTCAACCCGGTTCGAGGAAATGGACGATAATGGCGACAACGAACTGACCGCGATCGAATTCGCCACCAGCGCGCCTGCCCCGCGCCCCTCGGCGCGACCGCGCTGCAATTGTTGATCTTTGCCGAGAAGTGAGTCCCCCGCGAAGGCGTGGACGTCAGACGATGCAGCACTGCAATCGGGACGGGTTCTCGCCTAAGCGGGGACTCGGCTGCGGGACAACCACTCCCCGAAATCTGCCTTGGCCCGATCGGTATAGGCTTCCTTGCGCACCTTCTTCTTCACATCGTGCAGCGGCGGGAACAGGCCGAAATTGACGTTCATCGGCTGGAAATGGCTGGCCTCGGCATCGCCGGTGATGTGGGAAAGCAGCGCGCCCATCGCGCTTGTCGGCGGTGGCGGCACCCACGCCTCGCCCGCCAGTTCGGCCGCCGCCATCATTCCCGCCAGCAGCCCCACCGCGCTGCTTTCGACATAACCCTCGCAGCCCGTCACCTGCCCGGCAAAGCGGATATGCGGCGCGCTCTTCAGCCGCAATTGCCGATCGAGCAGCGCGGGCGAATTGATGAAAGTGTTGCGGTGCATCCCCCCCAGCCGGGCGAATTCGGCGTTTTCCAGCCCCGGTATGGTGCGGAAAAGTTCCACCTGCGCGCCGTGCTTCATCTTGGTCTGGAAGCCGACCATGTTCCACAGCGTGCCCAGCCGGTTATCCTGCCGCAATTGCACCACCGCATAGGGCCAGCGGCCATTGGGAAATTCCTCGCAAGCGGTGCGCGGATCGTCCAGCCCCACGCCCTTCATCGGGCCGTAGCGCAGCGTTTCCACTCCGCGCTCGGCCATCACCTCGATCGGCATGCAGCCATCGAAATATGGGGTGTCGGCTTCCCACTGCTTGAATTCGCCCTTTTCGGCATCGAGCAAACCCTGGTGGAAGGCCAGATATTGTTCCTTCGTCATCGGGCAATTGATGTAATCGCCGCCTTCATTGGAAGCCGAGGTGGTCTTGTTCCAGCGCGACTGGATCCACGCCTTCGACATGTCGATGCTGTCGCGGTAAACGATCGGGGCGATGGCATCGAAGAAGGCCAGCCGGTCCTCGCCGGTCGCCCGGACGATGCTTTGCGCCAGCGCGGCGGCGGTGAGCGGCCCGGTGGCGACGATAGTGAGGCCGTGGGTGGGCAGGTGCTCCACCAGTTCGCGCACCACCTCTATATTGGGATGCTCTTCCAGCGCCCGCTGCACCTCGGCGCTGAACTGGTCGCGGTCCACCGCCATCGCGCTTCCTGCCGGAACCCGCGCCTTTTCCCCCGCCGCCATGATGATGCTGCCCGTCCGCCGCATTTCGTGATGCAGCAGGCCGACGGCGTTCTTTTGGTCATCATCGCTGCGGAAGGAATTGGAACACACCAGTTCTGCCAGTCCATCGGTATGGTGCGCGGGCGTGGAACCGCCCCTGCCGTCTCTGGCTCCGCGCATTTCGGACAGGCGCACGCGAATGCCGCGCTGTGCAAGCTGCCATGCCGCTTCGCTGCCGGCCAGACCGCCGCCGATGATGTGGACCTGATGTGTCATGCTGGCGGCAGATAAGTGTGTTTGCCCGCTGGCGCAAATGCTGGCTGGCTTGTAATCCTTGCCCCATGCCGCGCCGCGCCCTTGCCGACAGACGTCCCTATCTCGTGCTCAGCGTAGCGGCGGCGCTGGGTTTTTACTATTTGCAGGTGAGCGAGCTGCCCGGCCTCTATCTGATCCCGATCAAGGGCTGCGCGGTGGGCTTTCTCGCGCTTTACGCCTGGATGCGCCATTCGAGCAAATCGGCGCAATTGCTGGCGGGCGCGCTGGCGGCGGCGGCGGTGGGCGACATGGGCATCGAGTTCGATCTGATCGCGGGTGCGGTGGCGTTCTTTGTCTATCACCTGATGGCGCTGATGCTGTTCCTGCGCCATCGCGGCCCACCGCTGGAAAGCACCGACAGCGCGATCTTCATCGTGCTGCTGCTGGGCACGCCCTTTGTCGCCTGGTTCCTGCCCTATGACGATGCGATGCGCTGGCCGGTGGCGCTTTACGCGCTGGCGCTGGGCGGCATGGCTGCGGGCGCCTGGGCGAGCGATTTCCCGCGCCTGAGGGTAGGGGCGGGGGCGATGCTGTTCGTGCTTTCAGACCTGTTGATCTTCGCCGAAATGGGCCCGCTTTCGGGCAGCGCGGGGCCGCAATATCTGGTCTGGCCGATCTATTATCTCGGCGTGTTCCTGATCACCATCGGCGTGGTGACGAGCCTGCGCAAGCGCGATCCCGAACTGCGAGTGGTGCAGGGAGGGCGGGAGAGCCTGCACTGACAGGGCGCAGTGCTGCCCGCCCGAATCAGCACTGCCTATTCCTCGCCACCTTCACCCTCGGCATCATCCCTATCCACCATCGGCGCAGGCGCAGTCTCGTCCCCGCCGCCGCGGCGTTCGAGCATTTCCTCGACCACGGCTTCCTCGGCCTCGTTCTCGGGCGCGGCTTCCTCGTCGATCAGCGCCGCGCCGACGATGTGTTCGCCCTTCGCGACATTGAAGATGCGCACCCCCGAAGTGCTGCGCCCGACGATCCGGAAGCCGTTTTCGCCCGCGATCAGATGACGCAGGCTTATGGTGGTGCGGATCATCTTGGCCTGATCGGTTACCAACAGAAGTTGCGAGCCGTGGCGGACCGGCATGGAGGCGACCACCGGTCCGTTGCGGCCCGGCTGCGAATCCGGATCGGTGATGTTGGTCAACCCCTGCCCGCCACGCCCGATGGTGCGATATTCGTATGCCGAGCTGATCTTGCCATAGCCGTTGGCGGTGATGGTGAGGAGGAACTCCTCTTCCAGCGCCATCTGCTGCATGGTATCCTCATCAAGCACCGATTGTGCCGGATTGTCCTTCCAGCCAGCAGCGCGGATATAGGCATCGCGCGTCTCGGTATCGGCCCCGCCCTCGTTGAGCACCGCCATCGAGACGACTTTCGCACCGCCCTTCAGCGTCATCCCGCGCACACCGATGCCGGTGCGGCTCTTGGTTTCGCGCGCATCGCTGGCGGCAAAGCGGATGGCCTTGCCCGAATCGGAGGCGAGGAACACTTCCTGCCCTTCGCTCAGCAATTCCACCCCGATCAGTCGATCGCCGCTGCCTTCGACAAAGCCCATCGCATATTTGCCCGCCGTGGGAACGTTGGTGAAGGCGTCCATCGAATTGCGCCGCACCATGCCCTGCTCGGTAGCGAATACGATGTTGAGCGCGGCCCAGTCACCCTCGTCCTCGGGCAGGGCCAGCACGTTGGTGACGCGCTCCTCATCGCCCAGCGGCAGCAGGTTGACCATCGGGCGGCCCTTGGTCTGCGGTCCGCCTTCGGGCAGCTTCCACACTTTCAGCCGATAGACGCGGCCGGTATTGGTGAAGAACAGCACCGGATTATGCGTCGAGGTGACGAACATTTCGACGACCGCATCCTCGTCCTTCGTCGCCATGCCGCTGCGCCCCTTGCCGCCGCGCGCCTGCGCCCGGAATGTGGCCAGCGGGGTGCGCTTGATATAGCCCGAGTGGGTGACGGTGACGACCATCTCCTCGCGCTCGATCAGATCCTCGTCGTCCAGCCCGTCCAACGCGGGCGCGATTTCGGAAACGCGCGGGGTGGCGAACAGGTCGCGCACCTCCTGCAATTCGGCGCGCATCACGCCATACAGCTTCACCCGGTCAGCGAGGATCGAAAGATAGTATTCGATCTTGTCGGCAAGCCCCTGCAATTCCTCGCCGATCTCGTCCCGCCCCAGCGCGGTGAGGCGGTGCAGGCGCAGATCGAGGATGGCCTTCACCTGCCGATCGGAAAGCTGATAGGTGCCGCCCGACTCGTCCGCCGAAGGCTCGATCGCTTCGACCAGGCGGATATATTGGGCGATGTCGCCGATCGGCCATTCCTTGGCCAGCAGCTTGTCGCGGGCGATCTGCGGGTTGGACGATCCGCGGATCATCACCACCACCTCGTCCAGATTGGATACCGCTACCACCAGCCCGAGCAGGATATGCGCCCTGTCACGTGCCTTGTTCAGTTCAAACTTCGTGCGCCGGGTAATGACCACTTCGCGAAACTGGATGAATGCCTGGATAAATTCGCGCAGCATCAAGGTTTCGGGCCGTCCTCCGCGGATCGCCAGCATATTGGCGGGGAAGCTCGATTGGGCGGGTGTGTGCCGCCACAATTGGTTCAACACCACATCGGCGGTGGCGTCGCGCTTCAACTCTATGACCACGCGCACGCCCATGCGGCTGGATTCGTCGCGGACGTCGGTAATGCCTTCGATGCGCTTGTCCTTGGCGGCTTCGGCAATCTTTTCGACCAGCCCGGATTTGCCGACCTGATAAGGAATCGAGGTGAGGACGATCGACTGGCGGTCATTGCGCCCCGTCTCGATTTCGTGCCGGGCCCGCATCAGGATCGAACCACGCCCGGTGGTATAAGCCAGCCGCGCGCCCGATTTGCCCAGGATCAGCGGCGCGGTGGGAAAATCGGGGCCGGGAATGATCTCGTGCAATTGTTCCGACGTGATGCCCGGATCGTCCATATAGGCAAAGCAGGCGTCGATCACTTCGCCCAGATTGTGTGGCGGGATGTTGGTGGCCATGCCCACCGCGATGCCGCCCGCGCCATTCACCAGCAGATTGGGGAAGCGCGCTGGCAAAACCGATGGTTCCTTTTCCGAACCATCGTAATTGGGGACGAAATCGACCGTGTCCTTGTCCATATCGGCGAGCAGCGAATCCGCCGCCTTGGCCAGTCGGCTTTCGGTGTAACGCATCGCCGCCGGGGGATCGGGGTCCATGCTGCCGAAATTGCCCTGGCCGTCGATCAGCGGCAGCCGCAGGCTCCACGGCTGCACCATCCGGGCGAGCGCATCATAGATCGCGCTGTCGCCATGCGGGTGATACGAACCCATCACCTCGCCCACGATTTTGGCCGATTTGCGATAGGGGCGGTTGGAGGTGTAACCCCCCACCTGTGCGGCGTAGAGAATCCGGCGGTGGACGGGTTTTAGCCCGTCACGCACATCGGGCAGCGCGCGGGAAACGATCACGCTCATCGCGTAATCGAGATAGCTCGTCTTCATCTCATCGACGATGTCGATGCGACCATAGATTTCGGGTGCCGCTGGCGGCGTGAGATTAGCGGTCTCGTCGCTCACTGAAATTGTTTGTCCGTATTGTTCCGACTAGCTAAAAATCCTAGGGGAAGGGGGTGCCCAGCGCCAGTTTCGCGCCACTATGAGATGGGGAGAAACCCGCGCTTTTCCACATCTGTTGCCGATGTGAAATCGTGTAAAACGACGGTTAGGCTGACAAAGGCGTTAAATCGCCATTCAGCGGCGTTTTGGCAGGACGGGTTTGCATTCGGGGGCATAGTGTGCATGAAACCGCCCATGAACGACGCGGCGGCGAATGGCTGCCACAAGAAGTTTTCAGGAGAAGATATCGATGTTTCGCGCTTTCCGCACCGCTCGCCGGAAATCCTCGCATTTCGCGCTCGCGCTGGCGTTGGCCGGTGGGGCCGCTTTTGCCACCGCCGCCGTGGCCCCTGCCGCCCACGCACAGGAATATTCCGAAGCCTTTGTCGAAGTCTATCAGGCCGCCGCTACCCTGACCCAGGGAGACGCCCCAGATTACCAGGCGGCGCGGGTCCAATTGCCTGCGGTTCACGCCGCCATCACGACCGCCGACGATCGCATGGCGGCGGGTAATCTCACCCTGATCGTGGGGCAGAATGTCAGCGATGACGGGCTGCGTCGCCAGGGCTTGGAAATGATGCTGGAAAGCGGCAAGGTTCCGCCCGAACAGCTCGGCGCGTTCAACTGGTATGTCGCTAATTTCGCCTATAACGCGGGCGATTATGCGGATTCGCGCGCGGCGATCACCGCCGCGCTGGCAAACGGTTATGTCGATACCGACGATCAGCCGCAGAACGATCCCGAATATGTTTATATGCAAAGCTTCACCGCCGAAGAAAATCCGGCAGCGGCGGTCGCCTATCTCACCGATCTGGCCGAAGCGCGCATGGCGGCCGGGCAGCCGATTGCCGAACGCTGGCTGCTGCGCGGTCTGCAGGATGCCTATGACGGCGAACTCGCGGCGGCGGCGACCGATGTTTCCGTGCTGCTGCTGCGCAACAACCCCAGCCAGCAGAACTGGATCAACAGCTTGCAGGTGGTGGCCGCGTTGAACGAATTCGAGCCTGCCCAGCGGGTGGATCTGCTGCGGCTGATGTATGAAACCAATGCGCTGACGCAGCGCCCCGAATTCGTGGGTTTTGCCGAAGATCTCGATCCGCGGATCATGGGCGGCGAGGTGCTCAAGGTGCTTCAGGCCGGGCTTGATGCGGGCGAATTCGACACCAGCGATCCCTATTACGTCGAAGTTATCGGCATCGCCCGCCCGCGCGCAGATGAAGATCGCCGCCAGATTGCAACCTTGGTCCGTGAAGGCGAAACCGGGGATGCGCGCGATGCGCTGGCAACCGGCGACGTGCTTTATTCGCTGGACGAATATGCGCAGGCTGCGCACTTCTATCAGCTGGCAGGCGAGCGCGGGCTGGACAGCGATACCGCCAATACCAGGCTGGGCATCGCGCTGACCAAGGCGGGCGATTATGCAGCGGCCAAGCAGGCCTTTGCGCAAGTGGGCGGCGCGCGCGAGACGACCGCGCGGCTGTGGTCGATTTATGTGGATACGCTCGCCAATCCGTAAGGCGCGGCAGATAGCCACAATTGCGGCGCGCAGGGCCTTCCGCCTTGCGCGCCGTTTGTTTGTGCGGACAGGTTATTCGTTAGGGCAGGGTCCATGCACCCAAAGGTAAGCCTTCTGCGATAGGGGCAGGGGCGATGCACCGGTTGCTGATCGCCTTTTTCGCAATGCTGCTGATGCAGGCAAGCGCCGCCGCCGCGCAGGCTGGCCCGGCGCTTTCCCCGCAGTCGGGAACCATCGCGCTGGCCGCGGCCGATGCCGAACTGGCGCTGGGCGATGAATTCACCTTCTACGGCCCTGAGGACGCGCGCCGCATTCTCGTCGGGATATGGGACAACCCGCCGTCGCAGGCCGATGGCGTGCTGGGCATCATCATGCCCGCCGATGCCTCACCGCACGAAAGATCCTGGGGTGCCATCCTGACCTGGGAACCGATCGGCTGGGTGGCGAGCGATGATGCCCGCAATATCGATTCGGCTGCATTGATGGCGCAGATGCAGGCCGATGCCAGGGCGATGAACAGTGATCGCCGCGAGGCGGGTTATCCGCAGGTGCAGATCATCGGCTGGGCGCAGGAACCCCTGCACGACAGCGTGGCTGACAGCGTTTCATGGGCGCGCGAATTGCGCTTCTTCGACGGCGGGCCGCATGCTTTGCATTACGATCTGCGGTTGCTCGGCCGGCGCGGCGTGCTGAGCATGAATGTGGTGGGCGAAATGGATCAGCTGGAGGAAATCCGCACCGGCGCGCAGGCGCTTGCCCGCCGCGCAAGTTTTCGCCCCGGCGCGCGCTATGCCGATTTTGATTCCGGGCGCGATGAAATTGCCAGCTATGGCGTGGCCGGGTTGGTGGCGAGCGGGGTGGGAGTGGCGGTGGCCAAGAATCTG
>JBGSLI010000407.1:0-12529 GCA_041740775.1 Alteraurantiacibacter sp.
AAACAATCGATCCGCGCCGCCAGCGCCGCATCATCGCCCAGTTCGCCCAGATAGGCGGGGTGGGTGGTGGGGAAGACCAGCGGCACCTTGGGCGCGGTCATCACCGCTGCGCCGACATGTTCGGCCAGCGCGGCGATTTCCGCGCTCGCTTCCCAGCGGATCGCCTCATTGCCCACGAACAGCGCCGGCATCTGCGCCGCGCTCAGCGCATCGGCGATCCGCACCACGTGTTCTTCGGGCGGCAGCACATCATATTCCACCCGTGCGCGCGAATGCGAAGGAAGCGGCACTGGCGGCAGCGGGCGTTCGAGGAAATCCTTCGAAACGGTGACGAATGCCGGGCCACCCGGCGGCGCTTCGGCCAGCAGGAAAGCGCGCCGCATCACTTCGGGGATCGTTGCCGGATCCATCACGTCCCAGATCCATTGCGCATAATCGCGTGGCAATTCGTGCAGGTTCACCGCTTCGAGAAAGCCATCCTGGCCGCGGAAATCGCTCGACTGGCGGCCGGTCATGATCACCGCGGGCACACGGTCGCGCCAGGTATTGACCAATTGGCCCAGCGCATAGGCCGCGCCCGCCACCGAATGCAGCTGGACAAACGGCGTGCGCCCCGTTGCCCGCGAATAGCCATCGGCCATCGCCATCGCCGCCGATTCGTGCAGGCAGGTGCAATATCTGATCTGCTGGCGGTCGATCAGCGCATCGAGAAAACCGACCTCTTCGGAACCGGCCAGGCCGAACACATATTCCACATCCCACTCGATCAGGAATTCCGCCAGCGCCTCGCCCCCGGTCAGCCCTTCCAGCATTCTGGCAGGCTGCGGAGACCCCGCCGTTTCGGGACTGTCCAGCGCGGCCGCCAGCGAAGATGCGCCCGCAACCGACATTCCGCCTGCGGTCATCGTGCCGATAAAGGCGCGACGGCCAAGCGCATGATCGAGCAATCGTTTGGAGGCGGAAAACATGCTGACGTTCCTTTTTCTTGCCGATTGTCGATGATCCGGGGCTCGCCCTTCACGCCCCCTCTGTGGCAGCCAGGCAGGCGGGCGAGCCGGAGAGGGGGCAGAGGCGGGCCATGCGTGCTCGGCCTAGAAGTCGAACCCGATCGACACGCCGATCTGCTGCGGCGGGCGATAGGTGACGAATTCCTGCCCGCCGCCACCCGGCTCATCGACAAAGCCCACCCCGCGCAGCAGATTGCCTTCCTGCGCGGTATCGAACAGATTGGTGACGAACAGCTGCGCGTTGTATTTGCCGTTCTCGCTGGTCCACAGCAGCCGCAAATTGACATTGGTATAGCTGGACGTGCGATCGGCAGGGGCGTTGAACGGGCTGAAAAAGGCCGAGTCCTGAAAGCTGAAATCGCTGCGTAACCGCAGATCGCCCAGCCCATCGCCCAGCGGTCCGCCGACCGTGGCGCCAAGGGCCACGGTAAATTCGGGCGCGCGGCTCAGCTCATTGCCCGAAAGATCCACCGCGGTGTTCCCGTTGATGCTGAACAGCAGTTCGTCATATTCAGTATTGAGATAGCTGAACGACCCGTCGATCGTGACAAAATCGCTGGGGGCGGCAACCCATTCGGCTTCGATCCCGAAGGCGTGCGCCTGGCCGGCATTGGCCGCCTCCGGCCCCGAAAAGCCGAATACCTGAAATTGCAGATCATTGTATTCATTATAGAAACCGGAAAGGTTAAGTTGCAGCGTGCGATCGAACAATTGCGATTTTATGCCCGCTTCATAACTGTCGACGAATTCCGGCTCGAAGGTCCGGTTGGGCGATGCCGATTGCTGGTTGATGCCGCCGCTCTTGTAGCCGCGCGCAGCGGTGGCATAGAGCATGATGTCGTCCGCCGCCTTCCAGTCGAGCGTGATGCGCCCGGTCGGTTCGGTCGAATTGATCGTTGATGGCAGCATCACGATCACCGGCGGGAAATTGGGGTTGACCGCGCGCAAGGTGATATTGTTGATCCCGCTGCGGGTATCGCGGGTGATGCGCCCGCCTGCGGTGAGCGACAGGCTGTCGGTGAAACGCCAGGTCAACTGGCCATAGGCGGCATAGCTTTCGGTGCTCACCGTTCCGCCCAGATCGACACCGAAATCGATGCCCGGAAACTGCGCCGCGACAGCATCGAAGGTCGGCCCGAAGAAGCGCGAGGTGCGCCCCGCATCCTCGTTGAAATAGAACAGGCCGAAGATCCAGTCGAAGGCACCGCCGCCGTCGGAAACGATCTGCAATTCCTGTGAAATTTGTTCGGCATCCTCGATCAGATTGATCTCGGCGATATCGACCGGCGAGGAATCCTGATCCTGCCGGCTGAAGAAGCTGGTTTCGCCATAGGAACTGATCGACTTGATCGAAAAATCGTCGAAATCCCAGGTCGTCGTGGCGGCCAGCAGCAGCAGCGAGTTGTCCACCATCTCGCGCACGTTCTTGGCCTCGCGGAAGGGGCGCAGATCGTTGACATTGTTGCCGAAAGCACCCGGCCCGAAACCGGGAATGCCGGTGCCCGCAGCAGGAAACGGCTCGCGCACTTCGGGCTGGCTGCCGGTGCCGCCGACATCGACATAATTGGCCGAAAACAGGATGTTGAAGTTATCGGTTAGATCGATGTCGACATGGCCGCGCAGCCCCCAATTGTTGACACCATTGGCGCGTGAACCACCTTCCACGCTGTTGCGGGTAAAGCCCTGACGATCTTCCTTGAACCCGGTGATGCGCGCCGCCACCCCTTCGGCCAGCGGCACATTGATCATCGCGCGTTCGCGGAACCAATCGTAATCGCCCACGGTCTGTTCGAACGACAATTCGAAATCATCGGTCGGCTTGTTGGTGATGAGGTTGACCGATCCGCCGGTGGCATTGCGCCCGTAAAGCGTTCCCTGCGGGCCGCGCAGCACTTCGGTGCGTTCGGCATCGAAGGCGCTGAACAGCGTGGCCACCGGGCGGCCGACATAGATGCCATCGATATGCAGGGCGACGCCGGGATCGCCTGCGGCGGTGGTGTTTTCGGTTGAAATGCCGCGCAGGGCAACAAAGGCCACAGGGCCGAAATTGCCGAATTGCATGCCCGGAACTATTTGCGCCAGATCGGAAATCTCGTCGAAACCGATTTCCTCAAGCTTCGCCTCGTCGAAGGCACTGACGGCGATCGGAACGTCCTGCAATCGTTCGGTACGCTTTTGAGCGGTGACGACGATCTCGGCAATCCCGCCCCTGGCTTCTGTGTCCTGGGCGCTGTCCTGATCCTGCGCCAGAGCCAGCGTTGGCGCCAAAGTGGGGGTTGCCAGCATCGTGGTTGCCAGCGCCAGCAGCCTTATGGTCTTGGTGTTTTTCATTGCGTCCTCTCCAGTTCATTTGCCGCGTCACCTGTGGTGCGCGGTTTTGCTGTTTGCATGTGGATTGTGCGGTTCATCGGTCAGGCGAGCCGGACGCGCGTTTTGAGCGCGGTGCGGCACAAGGCATGGAGGAAGCAGGTCTGCTCGCCCATCCGCAGCAATTCGCGGGCAAAATCGCCATCCTCGCTGCTGACTATGCTGACGGTGGTGCGCGGTGCGCTGGCATCGCCCGCCTGCCGCGTTCCGCCGGTAACGCCGCCTGCGGAAAAATCGATATCCTGCGTGATCGCGTAACGTTGCAGATCGCGCTTGGTGATCTTGGCATAGCGGCCAAGCTGGGTCATGAAGCAGAAGCCGATGCCGGTGGCGACCAGCGCGCTCGCATCGGGCGCGCGCTGGCCCAGCGGGTCTGACAGGAAGCGGAACATCGTCCCTTGCGGATTGAACATCGATTGCTGGATCGATTTCAGCCCGTCCTCGCGCAGGCTGCATTGCGCGCGAACATGCAGCCGCCGGTCCTGCGTTTCGGCCAGGCTCGATCCGGCGGCCGAATTGGCTTCCTCGGTACGCGGGGTCTTGCCGCCGCGTTCGAGCAGGCCTTCCCAATCGCCCGCGGCCGGTTGCAACAGATCCAGCAGGGCATCGCTTTGCGGTTCGAACGCTTCGTCCTGATGCAGCAGTTTGCCCGCCGGAATGCGCTCGCCATTGTGGATCAGGGCAAAGCTGCCGTGGCGGGCATTGGCCACCAGCCCGTGCATCGGTGATGCGCCGGTGGCATCGAGCAGCAGCGCCAGCGCCTCGGCCCGATCATCCGCCAGCGCGGGAAAATCCACCGTCAAAACCGGGCTTTCCGCCCCGCCCACCATCGTGCCGCGCAGCGCCGAACCTTGCATGGTGTAATAATTGTCCAGCGTCAGCCGGATACCCGCCGGATCGATCCCGCGCTGCACGGCGAGGCCCAGCAATTCGTCCATATAGGATGCTACCATGCCCGCCGAAACGAAGGCCAGCGGCGGCGGGGCCTCGTCAAACCCGTCCAGATAATCGCCTTCGTCGCTCACCAGCCGCCACGCGCGATCGCTGCGCGACGAACTGACGATCGCTTCTTTCTGCATGACGCTGAGCGAGCGCACTGCCACCCTGACGGTCTGCCCTTCACCCGATGCAGGAGCAGCGGGCCGCTCGCCCCACCCGTCCACCGCGAAGAAGCGCGGCAGCGGCGAGGTGCCGATATGGTTCACGCCGCTCACAGCTTGACACACACATTTGATTGATCGGTGTAGAAATCGAGGCTGGCATAGCCTCCTTCCTTGCCGATGCCCGAAAGCCCGACCCCGCCGAACGGCGTGCGCAGATCGCGGATCAGCCAGCCGTTGACCCACACCACCCCGCTGCGCATCTGCCCTGCCACCCGCAGCGCGCGCGACGTATTGCCCGACCATACTACCGAAACGAGGCCGTAATCCGTACCTGTTGCCAAGGCTATCGCCTCCTCTTCATCATCAAAAGGTGCCACATGGCACACCGGGCCGAACACTTCCTCGGTCACGAAGCGCGAGGTTTCGGGAATGTCGGTGACAATGGTCGGCTGCACGAAAGCCCCATTGTCGCGGGCATCGCCGAATTGCGGAATCCCGCCGCCGGTGACGATCGTGCCATCCTGTCGCGCAATCTCGTAATAGCCCATCACCCGCTCGCGGTGCTTGCGCGATATCAGCGGACCCATCTGCACGCCGGGATCATCGGGTGCGCCGATCACCAGTTTTTCCGCCGCCGCCTTAAGCCCGGCAACGAATTCATCGAAGCGCGAGCGGTGGACATAGACGCGCTCGGTGCACAGGCACACCTGTCCGCAATTGTAGAAGGCGGCCTGCGCGGTGCCGGCGATGGCGGCGGCGATATCGGCATCCTCGAACACGATCGCCGGGTTCTTGCCGCCCAGTTCGAGCGAAACCGGGCGCACCATGGCGGCTGCCGCACGCATCACCTGCGCGCCGGTGCTCGTCTCTCCGGTAAAGGTGATCCGGTTGACGCCCGGATGCGCGGTGAGGAAGCCACCAGCCGAATTGGCGCCAAAGCCATTGACCAGATTGAACGCGCCAGCAGGCAGCCCGGCCTCATCGAACACCTGCGCCATGATCGCGGCGGTGGACGGCGCTTCTTCGGAAGGCTTGGCCACCACGCCATTGCCCACTGCCAGCGCGGGCGCGATCTTGAACGCCAGCAGCACCATCGGCATGTTCCACGGGGCGATGGCGGCGACCACGCCTGCGGGGCGGCGCAACTGGTAATTGACCGCCTGTGTGCCGGGCATCTCTGTTTGCCAGGTCTGGCCCGGATAGCTCGATGCCAGCCCGGCAAACAGGCGGAAGGTTTCGGCGGTGCGCGGCACGTCGAAAGCGCGCGCGGCGGCGCGTGGCCTGCCGGTATCGGCGAGTTCGGCCTCGACGAAATCGTCGAACCGCGCCTCGATCAATCCGGCCACCTTGCCCAGCATGGCGCTGCGTTCGCGCTGGGCCATGCGGCCCCAGTCGCCATCGCTAGCGCGGCGGGCCGCCATCACCGCATCGTTCACATCAGCCTCACAGGCTTCATGGACGTGGGCGACGATACGACCGTCGACCGGCGAGCGCTTTTCAAAAATGGTGCCCGATTCGCGGAATTTTCCGTCGATGTAGTTGCGGATTATCACTCCCGGCCCTTCTTCCATGCTATCGTTCGATACTGCTTGCGGGCATTCCGATTGCCGCCGGATCAGAAATTGAACCTGCCGCGCAATGCTATCGTGCGCCCCGGCTCTGAAAAGGCGTAGAACCCGCCGCCGCCAAAGGCGTTGACGGCGGTGGTGGGGCCGGAAAAGGTCTGCACGATCTCGTCGGTCAGATTGCGGCCCACCAGCGCGATGTTCCACCGCTCGTCGTCCGCCGCCAGCGTGATGCTGGCGTTGAGCTTGACGAAACTGTCCTGGATCGAACGCGGATCGAGATCGACATCAGTGAAGAACCCGTCGCGGTATTCGAGTTCGGCAAACGGCGTCAGGGTCATCCCGTTGCCGAGCACGAATTCATAGGACAGATTGCCGGTGCCCTGCCATTCGGGCGCATTGGTGATGTCGGTTCCGCTGCGGTCCTGCACCCCGCCCACGCACCCTTGCGCGGCGGTTTGCCCGGTAAAGCACGGGGCATTGAGATATTCGGTATATTTCGCATCGGTATAGGCGCCGCTGAACCCCAGTCGGAAGCCGCCCGCGCGCAGCGATCCGTCGATCTCCACCCCTTGCGAGCGGGCTTCGCCGGCATTGGTAACGCGCTGCGCGATGATGACCGGATCGTTGGACGAAACCTGCTGGTCCTCGATTTCGAGGCGGTAGAAGGTCCAGTTGAACACCAGATCAGCAGCGCCGACGTCGATCTCGTGACGGCCGCCCAGTTCGTAATTGGTGGTGGTCTCCGGCTCGAAGCTGAAGGTTGTCGAGGCGATCTGCTGGGTCAGGCCCGACACCAGATTGAAGCCGCCCGCCTTGAACCCGGTGGCGAAGGAGGCATAGAGCATCGTGCCATCAATCGGACGGTATTGCAGATTGCCGTTGAAGGTCACGTCCTTGTCGGTTTCCTTGCCCGAAACATCGGAACAGATACGAAAGCCCGCCCCCCCGGCAAATTCGTTCGCCTGATCGACGAGGCCGCTGCCGTCCAGATCGGTCCCGGCGCAGCGGGCGAACTGGTTGGTGTCGGTAAAGATCGTCAGATTGTTCTGCGCGGCAGTGGCGGCGCGGTCTTCCGAGATATAGCGCACGCCGCCCGACACGGTGAGTTCGGGCGAAAGTTCGAAGGAGAGATCGGCAAAGGCGGAATAGGTTTCATTGTGCTGCTGCGCGGTCTGGCGGCGGCGCAGCGGCGTGCCCGCGCCCGGCGCAACCGCGAAATCGGCTTCCTGCAGGAAATCGAGATCATATTCGGAATAAAGCGCGCCGATGATGAAATCCACGCCCGCAGCAAGTTCGCCGCTGAAGCGCACTTCCTGCGAGAATTGTTCATAGCCCTCGGCATTGGCGATGGTTTGCGATGCCAGCGGCGACAGGTCGGAATCGAACTGATCGAGTATGTCGTAATCGGTGTAGCCGGTGATCGATGTCAGCGTGATGGCATCGGTAAGCTCGTAATGCGCGGTCATCGAAAGGATCGCGGCTTCGATATCGAGCTGTTCGGGAATCTGCACGCCATCGAAGAAGGCGACGTTGGAATTCTTCCCGTCGAGCCGGCAATCCTCCGCCACGCCGAAGGCGGCGGCAACTGCGGCGGGATTGTTGCACGCGGTCAGCTCGCGCGCCTGGCCGGTGCGCTTGCCATCGGCATATTGCCCCATCAGTTCCACGCTCAGCCGGTCCCCAAGATCGAAATCGAGCATGGCGCGGATAGTGAAATCTTCGGGTTCGGGCGATGTCTGGCCGGTGGCGATATTTTCGATATGGCCTTCACGGTCCTTGTAGCTGGCGGCCAGCCTGGCGCGGACATTTTCCGACAATGGGCCCGAAACCACGCCTTCGACTTCATAGCCTTCGTTGTTGTCGAAATCATATCCGGCAAACAGCGATGCCTCGAACCGGTCGGTCGGCCGGTTGGGCACCAGATTGAGCAGGCCGAGCGAGGTGTTCTTGCCGGTAACCGCCCCCTGCGGCCCGCGCAGCAATTCGACCTGGGCGAGATCGAGAAAGGCCATCCGCCCGAAGCGCGATCTGGTGGTGAAGATGCCGTTGATCTGCTGGCCCACCGCGGGTTCGAAATGCGGGCCGGAACCGGTGGTGCCAAGCCCGCGCACGAACAGATTGTCCGATGCACCGGGGGGCGTGGCATACTGGAAATTGGGGATCAGCGTGGCCAGGCTCTGGATATCGACGATGCCCGCCGATTGCAGCTCCTCGCCCGCCACGGCCACCACCGATGAAGGCGTATCCTGCACCGACTGGTCGCGCAGTCTGCCGGTGACGACGATGGTCGACCCCGTAGCCGCTTCGGGCTGACTGGAAGCGGGAGCAAGGGGGTCGGTCTGCACCTGCGCCCAGGCTGCCTGAGGAATGGCCAGCGTTGCCAGGCCGCAGGCGGCCCCGCACAGCAACATCGCGGTTCTTGAAATCATGGCTCTCTCCCTGCTTTCCTTGGTCGGACGATGCTTGTCGGGCGGTAGCCGGGCTGCAGCACCCATCCCGCCCGAACTGGCTGACGGGGTGCCTTGCAGTCCGGAGCCGCCGAGGCCCGATCCCGCCGGGAGCATAACGGGCTGGGGTTTGAACGATAATATACGTTCGATGATATAGAATGTGCGATAAAATCGAACAATAGACCGCCGCCTTCAATCGGGATCGGGCTGGGCAATGCTGGCGCTGAAGGCATCGACGAACAATTGCGTCAGGGCCATGTTGATCTTGGTTTTCGGCCAGGTCGCATAAAGGGCCATCGGGTCGAGCGACCAATCGGTCATGATCCGGCGCAGGCGCCCTGCCCCCACCTCCTCCTTGACCACGAAATCGGGGACCACCGCCAGCCCCAGCCCTTCAAGCGCAAGGCGCAGACATCCCATGGCATTGTCCACCCGCACGCGCGGCTTGATCGCAATGGTTTCGCGGCCCTGCCCGCTGCGCTGCAGATCGAGTCTGGTGCCGTAGCTGTTGAGCCAGATCCATTCATGCGCGGCGAGTGCGGCGGGCGATTGCGGAATGCCCGCCCGTTCGAAATATTGCTCCGAGCCGACGATATAGCGTTCCACATCGGCGATCTTGCGCGAAGTGAGGTTGCGATCGTTCGGCTGTTCGAACGCCAGTGCAACATCGAAGCCTTCCTCGAAGTGGCTGGTGGGGCGGTCGCCAAAGCTCAATGACAGGGTAATCCGGGGGTGCGCGGTTTCGAAATCGGCGATGGCTGCGAAATATCGCGCGCGTGACAGCGCCGTGGGCAAGGCCACGCGCAGTTCTCCGGTAATTTCCTTGCCGCTGGCCAGCCGGTCAAACCCGCTGGCGGCTGCGGCTATCATCTGCCGGGCACTGTCGAGGAAAATGCGCCCGTCCGCGGTCAGCGACAGATTACGGGTATTGCGATAAATCAATTGCTTGCCGGTATTTTCTTCAAGCTGGCGAATATGGTGGCTGATGACCGATGGCGACAGCGCGAGCGATTCGGCAGCCCCCCGGAACGATCCGCAATCGACCACCTGCGCAAATAGCGCCATTGCCCGCAAGGATTCGAGGATTGTGCGATCATATCGAACATGCTGTGCCATAGAACGTATATTATCGTTCAAACGCAGCCTGTCTATGGTCGTTTCCGGAACAGGCAGGATACCGCAAGAGAAATGAATCAAAGCGCCGCCAAGGGGCCGCAATCCGCGACCAACCTGATTGTCGAATGCGGCCTTCCGCTGATCTACCCAATTGCCGCGCCTTCCCCGATCGAACCTGCCCAGAGCCGCCTTCCGGCCTTCCTGCGCGCGCAGGTCAATTCGCTGACGCTGTTCCAGAAGGAAGCGATCGTCACCTGCGCCCGCAGCGGCACCGCCTGGCGGATGGTGAGCGATGAAGGCAAATATCTGATGGGGCACGATGCCGCCCCCGCGCCGCTCGCTTTCCTTTCGGTGGGCATGGTTGCTTCGTTCCTGAACGAAATCCTCGCGCTCGCCGCGCAGCGCAATATTGCTATCGGCGACATCGAACTGGTGCAGGACAATTTCTACACCATGCGCGGATCGATGCGCGATGGATCGATGCGCGCAGGTGTCGATGATGTCCGGCTCGAAGTGCGGATCGATGCTGATGCCTCAAGGAATGAGGTGCGACAGCTGGTGACCGACGCAATTTTCGCCTCGCCGCTGATGGGCCTCATGCGGGGCAGGCTGGAAAGCCTGTTTTCGCTCCATCGCAACGGCCAACGAATTGCGACCGGCGAGGCGCTGGAAATTGCCACGGTGCTGCCCGATGCCGCGCTTCAGACATCGCAGTTCCCGCCGATGGCGCCGGGCGAATGGGAGGGCATTCTCAAGCGCATTCCGGCCCGGCAGCAGGGCACGCCTGCACCGGTGGCCGGTTCGAGCCTTCAGCAGGAACAGGACCGGCGGCTGAACATTCGCGCCGAATGTCGCCTCAGGGCCGATGGCATCAAGCAGATCGACATTCATCTGATCAATCCGCAGGGCAGTGCGTTCCGCTTCCTGTCCGACGAAAGCGCCGCAGACAATGGATCGGGCCGCGCGCCGGGAGCGCTGGCCTATGTGGCGGCGGGTATCGGCTTCTGTTTCATGACCCAGTTCGGCCGCTTCGCGCAGATGCGCAAATGCGATCTCGAAAGCTACCGGATCATCCAGGACAGCTATTTTTCGCTCGGCGGCGCTTCGGGCGGCACGGGCGAGGCGGGGCAGGCCGATCCGCTTGAAACGCACGTTTTTCTGGAGACCGCAGAGGATGACGCATTTGCGCAGATGCTGCTCGACGTTGCCGAACGCACCTGTTTTCTCCATACTTTCTGCCGCACCGATCTGAAGGTCGACCTCAAGGTGAGAGCGCTCGGCCCGTACCGGCCCTCCGCAGACGGGAGCGACTGAGCCATGGCCAGCCTGCCCGCAGGCCGCCCGGCAGAAGGCGCCAATCCGACGACGATATTCGACGACGTCCCGATTTCGGCCCGTCAGATGACGATCTTTGTCCTGTGCTTCGTGCTCAACATGATCGACGGAATGGACGTCGTCATCATGTCCTACACGGCCTCGGCGGTGATGGCCGAATATGCGATCGATCGGGTGACCATGGGCGGAGTGTTCAGCGCCGGGTTCCTCGGCATGGCAGCCGGCGGCCTCACGCTCGGTGCCTTTGCCGACCGTATCGGACGCCGCAGGCTGATCCTGTGGGGCCTCGCGCTGATCGCCGTCGCGGTTATTGCGGGAGGCTATTCCCGGTCGGTTGCCGAACTGCTTGCAACGCGCGTTGTGGCGGGCTTCGGTATCGGCGGCCTGCTGGCGAGCGTTACCGCGCTGACCGCCGAATATGCGCCCGCGCGGATCCGCAACACGATCGTGATGGCGGTCACGGCGGGATATCCGCTCGGCGCTCTGCTGACCGGCCTGATCGCTTCGTGGACCGTGCCCGAATTCGGCTGGCGGGCGACAATGATCGGAGCCGGGGTGCTGACCGCGATAGTGCTGGTGCCGTGCATTCTGTTCCTGTCGGAATCGCTGGCCTTCCTGGCGCGCAGACACGGCGGCACCGATCCTGCGCATTTCAACCCTGCGGCATTCAACAGGGTGCTGCACTCCATGGGCCGGGCACCGGTCAGCCGGATCGATCCGGCCTTCTTTGAAGCACATGGCACCTTCCGCATTACCGATCTGTTGCGGGGCAAGTACCGATCGCTTTCGTTGCGGCTCTGGGCCGGCCTGTTCGCCTGTTTCATGGTGATGTATTATCTGCTCAGCTGGATTCCGCGTATTGCGGCAGAATCGGGTTTGGCTGCGGGCGATGCGATTGTCGCAGGCGCGCTGTATTCGGGCGGTGGCTTTCTGGGTGTGATCAGCGTGGGCATGCTGGCCGACCGGATCGGCTATGTCCGCTCGATCGCGGGCTATTGCGCCTTCGCCTTCCTCAGCATGCTGGTCTACGCCACCTATCGCGGCGATCTGGTGATTGTCCTTTTGATCGCGACGATCATGGGCTTCACCGTGCAGGGCGCGGTCGGGGCTTTCTACGGCACCGCCGCCAAAGCCTATCCGGTCGAGATGAAGTCGACCGGCGTCGGCTGGATGATCGGCATCGGCCGCATAGGAGCGATCCTTGGCCCCGTTGTCGGCGGCATATTGCTCGATGCCAATCTGCCGCTGCTCGCCAGTTTCGCCTTCTTCGGCGTGCTGATGCTGCTTGCTGCCGCAGTCCTGTGGCCGGTGCGTTGAGCGCTGCGAAGGGTTGATAGGTCCTGAGCCTAGCGCGGCAGGCGAGCAAAATCGACCGCCGCGATACTGTCGAGCACCGCAGCGCGCAGCTTGCGGGCATCGTCCAGCGCCAACCCGCGAAAGGCGAGATTTCCGCCCGCCAGGCCGAAGCGCAGATCGCAATAGCCGCGCCAGCGCGCCAGCGGCCCTTGCGCGATTTCGACCGAATGCAGCTTCTGCCGCGTCGCGATCCGGCTCGTAGGTGACATCAGCCCCGTGGTCGCAAA
>JBGSLI010000408.1:0-17576 GCA_041740775.1 Alteraurantiacibacter sp.
GGCGACATCGGCCGCGCTTGATCAATTGCAGCGGCAACAGGCCCAACTGGTTGCCGAAACCGCCCGGCTCGGGGCAATCTACGGCCCCAATCACCCCGATATGGTGCGGGCAACAACCGAACTGGCTTCGGTCGAATCGGCGATTGTCCAGGCCCGCAGCAGCGCGATCAGGGATGCGCAGGCGGTGGCTTCGGCGGAAAGCGCGCAGATGGCCGAAATGGCACGCAGCCAGGCCGCGCAGGATGCGGCGCGGGCCAGCAGGCTGGAAGGGACTTTGGCAAGCCTCACTTCGAGGGCATTTGCCAACAATGCCAACTCGGTCCGCATGGCGGAACTGGAACGCGCCGCGCAACTGGCAGAAACAGCCTATGCCACAATCGCCGATCGCATAGAGCAGATCCGTGCGCAGATGCAGCTGGAAGGGGTTAACACTCTGCTGGTTTCGCCCGCCGTCGCCAATTACGATCGCATCGCCCCCCGGCCGCTGACCTTTACCCTCGCGGCCTTCCTCGGGTCGGCGGTATTGGCCATAATGGTCGCACTCGGGATCGACCTGATGGATGATCGCCTGAGAACCTCGGCGCAGATCAGGCGGTTGTTCGGCCTGCCGACACTGGGGATGATGCCGATGATCCGGGGCGGTTTTTCCGATTCGCTGGAAGAAAATCCGGTCATCCGGGATCCGCAATCGATGTTCGCCGAATCGGTCCGTTCGACCTATTCCGAACTGCGCTCGCTGCCGCGCGCAAGCCAGGCGCAAACGGTGCTGGTGACATCCCCCCTGCCCGGCGACGGCAAATCGACCGTATCGCTGAGCCTGGGCGCTGCGGCGATTGCGATGGGTGACAGCGTGGTTCTGGTCGATCTCGATCTGCGCCGGCCGGGGCTGCTGCAAAAGCTGCAGGAAGAACTGGACACGCCCGACATCATCGCCGTGATCAGCGGGCGCATCGAACTCGACAACATCCTGGAAGATCACAGCAACCGCCCGGTTCTGGAAGGGCCAGGTGGCTTGGGCGATGTCGAGGCCAACAACCATATCGTGCTGCTCAGCGCCAAGCGCCCGGTGCGCGATCCGGCAGCCGTTCTCACCGCCATTCGCCTCAAATCGCTGATTGCGGATCTGCGAAGCAGGTTCGATCTGGTGGTAATCAATGCCCCGGCGGCGCTTGCAGTTCGCGATGCCAGGGCAATGTGCGACTTTGCCGATCACACGATCATTGTTTCGCGCTGGGGCAAAACCACGATCGATCAGATGAAGGCCACGCTTTCCGGGCTGGGCGGGCGCGTGGACGGGGTGGTTTTCGACCAGGTCGATTATGCCGATCACGCGCGCAGGCGTTATGGCGATCCGATCCAGTATTACATGGAATCCTCCAGCTATTATTCGGACCTCGCGCCGCGCAGGCTCACCATGCTGGGCCAGTTGCGGCGCTTCTTTGGAGGCTCCGCCTACCCGGCGCAGAATTGAAATTGGCGCCGACAGGCGGATGGGGCACCATGATCGTGTCTAGAATACTGGCCATTGCGATTCTGCTCGTCCTCGCGTCCGTAATTCTCGCAGTGGCGCTGCTGGTTCTGGCTACCATGGGCAGGCCGGTGATTTTCCGCCAGCTTCGTTCGGGACAGGGCGGGCGGGTGTTCACTCTTTTCAAGTTTCGCACGATGAAAGATGCGCGCGATGCTTCGGGCTGCCTGCTGCCCGACAATGAGCGGGTAACCGTGCCGGGCAAATTCCTGCGCCGCACGCGGCTGGACGAACTTCCCGGCCTGCTGAATGTGGCAAGGGGGGACCTGCAACTGGTCGGCCCGCGCCCGCTGCTGCCCGAAACGATCGAACAGCTGGGCGATGCCGGGAATAAGCGCGGGCGGGTGCGGCCAGGCATTACCGGCTGGGCGCAAGTCAACGGCAATACCTTGCTCGATCTGCGGCAGAAGGTGGAATTTGATCTGTGGTATATCGAACATCGCAGCCTTTTGCTCGATGTGCAGATAATCTGCCGCACCTTGCTGGTGATGGTTGCGGGTGAGCGCACACGGAAGGTCGCGCGCAGCAGCCAACGCGCCGACAAGCCGCAGCAGCAGGAACTATCCGGGCTGCCGGACAAGGCGGCTGACGATCGCGGCTAGTTCGTCAAACGAGCATATCTCGGCGTCGGCGGCATGGGTCGGGGCGCAGGGCGCAGGGTCGTGAATTCTTCCCGGCCGGTTCACCTGAATGCTTTTCCAGCGCAATTGCCGCGGGGCCAGAAAATCCTTGGCCGGATTGTCGGCGATGTAAATGTGCTGCCGGGCCGGTGCGCCGGACCATTGCATCACCTGTTCAAAAGCGCGCGGATGCGGCTTTCCGAAGCCTTCTCCCCATGATCCGGTAGCAAGCACAAGGCCGAAGTGTCCGGCTATCCCAAGGCTGTCGATCTTGGCGCGCTGCGTGTGCGCAGGCCCATCGGTAATCATCGCCCGCCTGCGCGTATCGGCTGCCAGAAAACGCGCCGCATCCTCCGCCAGCGATATGCAGGGGCGATGGTTGCGATAGACATCGACCAGCGTGGCGATTTCCGCCGGGCTGCAGGGCAAGGCCAGCCTTTCCAGCGCTGCATCGAACACCCTGCTGCGCAGGCCATCGGCAAACAGGCCCCGGCAGGCGTCCGCGAAACCGGCGATCCCGCGCTCGCGGTCCAGATATTCCCCCACCGCCGCAAAGCCGCTGCGGACGAAATCCCTTTCGAGATAGAGCGTATCGTCCAGGTCGAACACCAGGACCGCGCTGCCATCGGCATCAGCGGAATATGGCGGCATCGTAACGCAGCATCACTGTGCCATCGCGCCAGCCATTGCTGGCGCTGGCGGGCTGGCCGAGCGATTCCAGAATGACGCTTTGCGCATAACGGGCGCCGGCATGGTCTGCCAGCGGATAACCACCGCCGAAGCGGGCATTGATTTCGAACACGCAGGGGCCGAGCCGGGCATCGTCGATCAGCTGGAAGCAGATTGCCCCGCGCAATCCGGGCAGGGCTGCCACCAGCTTGCGGGCGATCGCCTCGAAGGCCGGATTGCGCACCGTGCGCCCTTTCTCGACTTCCCCCGCGCGCACGCCGATGCGCAAATGCGGGATTACCGAAAGCAGCGCGCCCGAACGATCGATATAGGCGCTGACGGTATATTCCGGCCCTGTAAGCAATTGCTGGAGCAGCATGGGCTCCGGATAGGAATCGCGAAGATCCTCCGGACTGTGCAGGACCTCGATGCCGCGGCTGGCGCTGCCCGCAACCGGCTTGGCAAACAGCGGGAATTCCCAGTCCGAAAGTTCCCCGCGCACGCTTGCCAGCAACGCGCTGCGCGGCACAGGCACCCCCGCTTCTGCCAGCCGATCCGAACACGCCTGCTTGTCCCTGACGGTTGCGATCACTTCGGGCGAGGAGACCTGGACGAAAGTTCCAGCCTCGGCAAAGCGGCCACGCGCCAGCGCCAGCCCGCTCAATTCGGGATCGATTGTCGGCACCAAGGCGGTGATGGCGTTGGCTCGGCAATAATCGATCAGCGTTTCGATATATCCGGGCGCAGTGCAACCGGGCACGGCGAAACATTCGTCGGCAGACTGGCACGCGGCGCTCAGATCGGGCTGCATGTCGCAGGCATGCACGGCCAATTCGATACCCAGCGCATCGGCGGCCTGTCGAAAACACGCGATCAGGCCGACACGCCGACCGGCCGAGGTTACCAGCAAGCGGAAGGTCTGTGCGGTCACTCGGCGGTTTCCAGCCTGCGGTGTGATGCCTGTGCGCCGCCGGCGTCCGGCGATCCGGCCAGCTCAAGCAACGCCACATCCCATTTGCGCAGGACATTTTCGGGCGAGAAGCGAGTGATCGACCGGGCCGCTGCGTCGCCGAGTCGGGCGCGCAATTGCGCATCTTCCATGCATCGCCCCATCGCTTCGGTCAGCGCGGCGGGATCTTCCGGCGTCACCAGCAGGCCGTCCACCCCGTTCTCGATCATGTCCGACGGGCCGAAATCGCAATCGGCGGCGATTGCCGGAACCCCGGCGGCCATCGCTTCGCCCAGCGCATTGGGAAATCCTTCGAACCGCGAAGGCAGCACGAACAGATGCGCCGCGCCAAGCCAGGCTCCCGGCGTCTCGCTCAGCCCCATCAGTTCCACCCGGTCGGCGCAGCCATTTTCGCGCGCGCACGCCTCCAGCCAGTCACGGTCCGGCCCATCGCCCCAGATCTGCAACCGCCAGTCTCGGCAGGTCTTGCTGGCTACGGCGAAGCTCTCGATCAGTATATCGAAGCCCTTCTGGTGCGTCAGCCGCCCTGCCGTAACGATTGTTCGGGGCGACGCCCGATCGGGAACCACCGGCCATTTGCCGATCGGATTGGGAATGATCCGGATCCGGCTATGCACCGATGCGGGAATGCAGCGGGTAACCGCACGGGTCTGGCAAACCACCAGATCGGCGCGCCGATAGGCCAGCCTTAGCGTGGCATTCCACAGCCAGTGAACCTGCTGGCGTTCGGGATTGTTCCGCTCGCAGCACACTACCCTCGCCCGCGATCCCGCCGCCGCGACCAGCGACAGCAGGATGTTCTTGGTGAGGAAGGCGAGAACCACATCGGGCCGTCGGCGGGCGATATGCGCGCGCAGTGCGAAAAGATCGGCGAGCTTCGCCAGCCGGCCCCAGCGCAGCAGGCCCGCCTTGCCGCCGAGCCGGGTGATGGAGATGCTGGGCGGAAAATCGTGGTAAGCTGGCTCTTCCGGGCAGTCAAAACAGGCGATTTCGACTTCATACCCCTGCGCTGCCCAATGCTGCGCCAATTGCGACACCACCCTTTCGGCGCCGCCCGCCCCCAGGCTGCTGATGACAAATAGGAGCTTTTTCATCGGGCTTTCCGTTACGGACATTGTCCGGGGTCTGTCAGCGCGTCACCATACCATGATTGCCATGCCCCAAAATTGGGCATCCGGCCTAATCCCAAAGTTGCATCCGGCCCTGGCTCGGGCGGCCGAACAGGTCGAGAGGCGCAGCTCAACTCCGTGTGACTACGCCCTTTTAGTGATGGCCTGACGCGGGCGCGTGCCGCAAATTGCAGGAAGTTGCCGCTCGGGGAGTCGTCACCAATGGAAAAGACAGGCCATTCGCCTGCAATACGGACGAAATGGGCCGCGCGCTGGCCCTTGGCGGCGCTGTTTGCGTTCACCGCCAGCATCGCGGGCCGCGTTCTTGCCTATCCGATCAACCGGGACGAACACATGTTCGTTACCGTGGCGCAGCAATTTGCCAATGGCGATCTGTATCGCGATCTGGGCTACAACCACCTCCCCAATCTTCCGCTGCTGTTTGCGGCGATCTTCGAACTGACGGGGATCGATCACTTCCTGCTTGTTGCCAGGCTTGCGGTAGTGGCGGCGTGGGCGCTGGCGCTGTGGCTGATCCTGCGCATCGGCAGGCGGATCGGCGCGCCTGACATTTCCAGCGTCACCGCCATGGCGCTGCTGGCGTGCAACACCACCCTGCTGGGGCCGCCGGGAATGCTGGCGACCAACAGCCTGCTGCCGATCCCGTTGGCCTTCCTTGGCTTCCACCTGTTGCAAAGCGCTTTCGATCCGCAGCTTTTGCCCCGGCGCCGTATCGTCGCATCGCTGCTGGCAGGTGTGGCGGTATCGGCCGCCATCGGCTTCAAGGCCAATATGATCCTGCTCGCCCCGGTGTTTTTTGCCGCCACGCTGCTGGCCCCGCGCGCCCGCCCGCTTGTCGAACGCATCAGGCTGCAAAGCCTTCCGCTGGCAATTGGCGGAATTGTCGGCGGGCTTCCCGCCATCGCCTATTTCGTGCGGGATCCGGAAGGGATGATCGCGCACACGCTGCGCTATTTCACCGTGCTGCACACCGGTTTCTGGTCGGATCAGCCCGAACCCAAGGTCATGTCGCTGGCGGGTAAGCTGCTGCTTGCCGAGGAAATCTGGCTTGCAGGTGCCACCATGCTGGCGATAACGGGCATATTGCTGCTGGCGATGCGACCCTTTCGGGACAGCGGCTGGCGCGGCGTGGGGCAGAATCTGTGGCGCTGGCCGGTCCTGCTCGCCGGATCGCTGGCCGCCTGCGGATTTGCCATATCCTTTGTGCCGACGCCTTCGTTCACGCAATATTTCGTCCCGCCCATACCCTTCATCATCCTTGCCTTTCTGGTGCTTTGCCCCGCTGGCGAAGATCGGCCGTCAGCGGGTCTGCCGATCTTGCTGCCGCTGCTGGCGATGGCGCTGATCGCGGGCAGCGTCAGGCTGCTTCCCGGCCTTGTCGCGCTGGGCAAGCCGGGTGAATGGACGGGAGTGGCGACCAATCGGGTGATGCACGATGCACTGGACGAGGCCGGTATCGCAGCCGATGCGCGGATTGCGACGATGTCTCCCATTCTGGCGATCGAGGGCGGGCGGCAGGTATATCCCGAATTTGCCGCCGGCCAATTCGTCTACCGCGTAGCCCCCTATATGTCGCTGGATGAGCGGCGATATTACCGGACCACCTCGCCCGCCGAACTCACAGCCTTCCTCGATGCCAATCCGCCCGGTGCGATCCTTGTCGACACCTCCGAACCGATCGAGGGCGCGCTGGTCGAATATGCGCTGATGCGCGGTCTGCGCGAGGTTCGGGTAAACCGGACGGTGGGATCGCTGGCCTTCAGACTGTTTGTGCCCTCTCCGACACCGCAGCCACCTGAAGGGCGATAGCGGGCAGCCAAGAAGGGCTAGTGGCACCCTAACCCCGATGCCCAATTCGGTTTGGCGACAAGAGGAATTACACTGCGCCGATACAGTTCGAGCACGGGCTTTGAGCACAGGCAATCAGGGATAAGAACCATGAAAGTAGTCTTGTTTGCTGGTGGGCTGGGATCCCGCCTGGCGGAAGAAACCGTTCGCATACCCAAACCGATGGTGGAAGTGGCGGGTAAGCCGATCATGCTTCACGTCATGGATATCTACGACCACTGGGGGCAGACCGATTTCATCGTCGCCTGCGGCTACAAGGCGATGTCGATCAAGTCGTTCTTCAACGAACTCCACCTGATGAACAATGATTTCACCATCGGCATCGGCGATGGGGCGATGGATCTTCGCCCGCGCAAGGACGTCGACTGGCGCATCTCGGTCGTCGATACCGGCGTCAACACGATGACCGGTGGCCGCCTGCTGCGGCTGAAGGACTGGCTCGACGATGAAACCTTCATGGTCACCTATTCGGACGGGGTGGGCAATGTCGATATCGAAGCCCTGCTCGCCTTCCACCGCGCGCACGGCAAGCTCGCCACGGTGACCGCGGTGCAGCCGCCCGCGCGCTTCGGCAATCTGGAACTGGATGGCGATGAAGTGGTCGAATTCACCGAAAAGGTGCGCAAGTTCGAAACCTGGATCAACGGCGGCTTCTTCGTCTTCGAACCCGGCGTGCTCGATTACCTGCCGGGCGACGACGAGCCGTTGGAACAATCGCCGCTCACCAATCTTGCGCGTGACGGGCAGTTGATGGCCTACAAGCACAAGGGCTTCTGGCATCCGATGGATACGGTAAGGGATCGCGATCATCTCAACCGCCTGGCCAGTGACGGCATTCCGCCGTGGATGCAGTTCGAACGCGAACGGGCGGGCAAGGCTGCCCCTGCCGACGCGACCGCCGCTGCCGTCAACGTCGAGCAACTCGCCAATGCCTGATCGGACCAGTCTGGACAGCCGATTGCGATCAGCCTTCGCGGGCCGCAAGGTGCTCGTCACAGGCCACACCGGTTTCAAGGGCGGCTGGCTGTCGCTGTGGCTGCACATGTTGGGGGCAGAAGTGCGGGGCGTTTCCCTGCCGCCGCTGCCGGGTGCATCGCTGTTCGGAGCGCTGGATCTGGCGCAACTGGTAGATCACCGGATCGCTGATATCCGTGATCCGGCCGCGCTGCGCGCCGCTACTGCCGATTTTGCTGCCGATATCGTCTTCCACCTCGCCGCGCAGGCGCTGGTGCGGCCATCCTATGATGATCCGGTGGCAACGCTGGGCACCAATATCATGGGCACCGCCAACGTGCTCGAACAGGTCCGGGCCATGCCATCGGCGCGCGGCGTGGTGGTGGTTTCCAGCGACAAGTGCTACGAAAACTACGAATGGCCCTGGCCCTATCGTGAAATCGATCCGATGGGCGGGGCCGATCCCTACAGCGCGTCCAAGGGCTGCACCGAACTGGTGGCCGCGTGCTATCGCCGATCGTTCTTCAGCGATCCTGCCGGATGCCAGCTGGCCAGCGTGCGCGCGGGAAACGTTTTTGGCGGCGGAGACTGGTCGGCCGATCGGCTGGTGCCCGATATCGTCCGCGCCAATCTTTCGCGCACCCCGGTCATCATCCGCAATCCGCGCAGCGTCCGGCCCTGGCAGCATGTTCTCGAACCGCTGGCCGGCTATCTCGAACTGGGTGCCCGGCTGCTGGGAGAAAATTCGCCCGATTTCGCTTCCGGCTGGAACTTCGGCCCCGCCGCCGATGCCTTCGTGCAGGTGGAAGATCTGGCGCGCGGGATGCAGGCGGCGTGGGGCAGCGATGCCGCGCCAATCGAATTCGGCCGCAGCGCAGGCGATCCGCACGAAGCGGCGATGCTGACGCTGGACAGCAGCAAGGCGCTGAAACAGCTCGGCTGGCGGCCACGCCTGTCGACGGCTGCGGCCATCGCCATGACGGCTGACTGGTATCGCGCCCATGCCGAAGCGCGGGCGGACATGCGGGCGTTCTCGCAGCAGCAGATCGCCCTTTATTCGGGCATTCAGAACAACGCAGTTTCGCATCCGGAGGACAACAGGATATGCGCGTGAATTATGGCCAGACGGTCCACGGCGAGGAAGAAATCGCCGCCGTCGTCGAAGTGCTGCGAACCTCTACCCAGATGGGGCCGAAGGTCCGCGAAATGCAGCAGATCGTATCCGGCCTGTTTGCCAAGCAGCATGGCATCATGGTCAATTCGGGCTCTTCGGCCAATTATCTGGCGATGGAGCTGCTCGATCTGCCCGAAGGCAGCGAAGTCATCACCCCGGCGCTGACCTTTGCCACCACCGTCGCGCCGATCGTGCGCAACCGGCTGGTGCCCGCCTTTGTCGATGCGGCACCCGGCACCTACAATATCGATGCCGACAGGATCGAGGCGATGATCGGCCCCAATACCAGGGCGATGATGATCCCTTCATTGATCGGCAATCTGCCCGATTGGGACCGCATCCGCGCCATCGCCGATGCGCATGATCTGAAGGTGATCGAAGACAGCGCCGATACGCTGGGCGCAACGCTGCACGGCACCAGCACGGGAACAAGGTCCGATATCAGCACCACCAGCTTTTACGGTTCGCACGTGATCAATGCGGCGGGCAATGGCGGGATGCTGTGCGTTGACGATGATGATCTGGCGCGGCGCGCGCTGCTGCTGCGATCATGGGGGCGCACATCATCGCTCTATGTCGATTCCGAAAGCATCGAAAAACGCTTCAACGTCGAACTGGACGGGATCAGCTATGATGCGAAATTCCTGTTCGACGAACTCGGCTACAATGTCGAACCATCCGAAATGGGTGCCGCCTTCGGCCTCGTCCAGCTGAAAAAGCTGGAGGGCAACATTGCCGCGCGCGAACGCAATTTCCGCCGCCAGTACGATTTTTTCGCGCGGTTCGAGGAATGGTTCATCCTGCCCGATCAGCTCGCCGGATCGCGCACCGGATGGCTCGCCTTCCCGCTGACGATCCGGCCCGACGCGCCATTTGTGCGGCGCGAATTGCAGATCTGGCTGGAAGAACGCGACATCCAGACCCGCCCGGTATTCACCGGCAATATCCTGCGCCAGCCGGCGATGAAGAATGTCCGCACTGCGGTTTCGGCAGACGGCTATCCGGTTGCCGATGCGGTTATGCGCGGCGGCATATTGCTCGCCTGCCATCACGGGCTGGACGATGCGCAGATCGATTACATGCATGAAACCTTCAGCGATTTTGCCAGCCACAAGGTTTCCCGATCCACCAAGGAGGCTGCCAGTGCTTGATCCCGTTTCGGTCGAAAGGGCGACAAATTCCACGCTCGATGTCTGCCGCGCCTGCAAGGCTGCAGACCCTTATCTGTTCCTCGCTTACGGCAATCATTCGCCCGCACAGATGCTGATCCGCCAGGATGATCTGGCGAAGGAACAGCCCGCCTTCCCGCTCAATGCGCAGGTGTGCCTGAACTGCGGGCTGATTGCGGTGGCCGATCAGATCCCGGACGATTTCTTTCGCCATTACCTGTATGTGCCATCGGGCGCGGCAACGATGCATAGCCATTTCGATGCGTTCTCGCAGGTTCTCGTGAACCGCGCGGGCGAAGGCGGGCTGATCGTCGATATCGGCAGCAATGACGGCCTGCTGCTGGCGGCCTGCAATGCGCGCGGCGGGCGGACGCTGGGGATCGATCCGGCCGCCAATATCGCCGAACTTGCCGCGCAGAAGGGGGTGGAAACGCATATCGATTATTTCCACCCGCAATCGGCAGCCGATGTGGCGGCGAAATACGGGCAGGCGAAGGTGATTTCCACCACCAACACCTTCAACCATATCGGCGATCTGCACAGCTTCATGGAAGCGGTGTGCATATTGCTGGCGGCGGACGGCACCTTTGTCATCGAAGTGCCGCGGGCCAAGGAGATGGTCGATCACGCCGAATTTGACAATATGTATCATGAACATGTGTCGGAATTCAGCCTGCTGTCGATCGTCCGGCTGGGCGAATTCTTCGATCTGGAAGTGACCGATGCCATGCGCCTGCCCAATATCCACGGCGGATCGATGCGCGTTTTCCTCACCCGCAAGCAGGCGCGCTTTCCCGCACAGCCGGTGGTGGCCGAAATGCTGGCCGAAGAGGCCGATGCCGGAATGCTCGATCAGGCGACCTATGACGCGCGGGCAGAGGCCTTCAGCGAAACCGGCGCATTGCTGCGCGAAATGCTCGATTCACTGAAGGCCAGGGGGCTGAAGATCGCAGGCTACGGCGCATCGGCGCGCGGCAATACGCTGATCACCTATTTCGGCATCGATGGCACCTATCTCGATTTCCTCGTCGACAAGAACCCGCTCAAGCACGGAATGTATTCGCCCAACACGCGGATCCCGGTCAAGCCGGTGGAGGCGATCGAGGAGGAACAGCCCGATGTCCTGCTGGTGCTGGCGTGGAATTTCTTCGACGAAATCTTTGCCCAGCAGGAACAGTTCCGCGCGCGCGGCGGCAAGTTCCTGGTTCCGCTGCCAACGCCGCGGCTGGTGGGTTAGGGAAAGGCGAGGCCGCAGAGATGGCGCTTTCAGCGTGACGGGTTCGGTATGTCTGATAACCGGGGCGGGCGGCTTTATCGGCGCGCATCTGGTCAGGCGCCTGCTCGACCGCAATCATCGCGTGCATGCCATCGTGCGTCCGGGCTCGCCCACATCGCGGCTTGATGATCTGGGCGGCGCGATCACGCTCCACCATCTGGACCTTGCCGATGGCGTAGCGCTAGAACGCTGCATTGCAAGTGTGGCGCCGCAGCGGGTTTATCACCTTGCCGCAAACACGCGCGACAGGCCTGACGCAAGCCCGTCGCAAATCGGCAGCGCCCTGTCGTCCTATGTCGATCCGCTCATGCAGCTGGTGGAATTGCTGGCGGGCCTGGCGCGCCCGCCGCAGGTGCTGGTGCGCGCCGGATCGATCGCCGAATATGGCGCGTCACCCATCCCCTATCGCGAAGACTGGCGCGAATATCCTGCCACGCCCTATGGCGTGCGGATGCTGGCGGGCACCCATCTGCTGGAAATGCTGGCACCTTCGCTGCCCTTTGCCGCGCATACGGCGCGCCTCGCGCTGACCTATGGCGAGGGGCAGGCGAACAGCTTCCTGCTGCCCGCGCTGATCGAAGCCTGCGCCAGCAATCGCCCGATTACCCTCCGCCGGCCCGATGATCGGCGCGATCTGATCCACGTCAGCGACGTGGTCGATGCGCTAATTCTGCTCGGCGAGAAGGCCGATGGCGAAAGCCTCACCGGCAATATCGCCACCGGTGTTGCCCCGGCCATGCGCGAGGTTGCAGGGCTTGTCTGCGCGATAACCGGCTGCGACCACGCGCTGGTGAATTTCGGCGCTGCTGATCCGTCACACCCGCCCTCCGTTCTGCTGGCGAGTCCCGAAAAGGCCCGCGAAAAGCTCGGCTGGAGCGCGAAGATCGGTCTCGAGCAGGGGCTGCGCCTGTTGCTCGAACCGCTTTTGCAACAGCCGCCAGAAGCGAGGCTGCGCTGTGGCTGAGAACGAACCAACGCTGGTCTCCATTCTCGTCCCCGCTTTCAACGAGGAAGCAAATGTCGAGCGCGCCTATGCCGCAATCGCCCGCGCCTTCGATGGCCTGCCCGATTATACCTGCGAGATCATCTTTTCGGACAATCACTCCACCGACCAGACCTTCCCGCTGCTGCAGGAACTGGCGCGGAAAGATCCGCGGGTAAAGGCGATCCGGCTGTCACGCAATTTCGGCTATCAGCGTTCGCTGCTATGCCTGTACAAGGCCGCCAGCGGAGCCTGCGCGGTGCAGATCGATTGCGATTTGCAGGACCCTCCCGAACTGATCCCGCAAATGCTGGAACGCTGGCGCGAGGGGCATCAGGTTGTCTATGGCATCAGGCGCAGCCTCAAGGACGGATTTATCGTCGCGCTGATCAGAAGGCTGTTCTATCGCTTCATCAATGCGGTCAGCGAGGATGAACTGCCGCTCAACGCGGGCGAATTCCGGCTGGTTGACCGGCGGATTCTGGCCGAACTGCGCCGGGTGGAGGATTCCACCCCCTATCTGCGCGGGCTGATCAGCGCGATGGGCTTTTCCCAGGTGGGGATCGAATATGACCGGGCCGACCGGATTGCGGGCGAAAGCAAGTTTCCGTTCAAATCGATGCTCCTGCTCGCAGTGGACGGGGTGCTCAACCATTCGCTGCTGCCGCTGCGGCTGGCATCATTGCTGGGGCTGGTGATCGGCCTGATCAGCCTGCTGCTGACCTTCATCTATCTGCTGGGGCGGATCGTGCTGGGCCAGCAATGGCCCGCCGGTTTCGCCACCACCACCATCCTTTTGCTGATGTCGATATCGATGAATGCGGTGTTCATGGGGATTATCGGCGAATATCTGGGCCGGGTGTTCCTCCAATCGAAAAACGCCGCGCGGCCGATCATAGAGGAAAGTCTCAACCTTCCGGATGCCGTGGCCCATCGTGCGGTCGAAACACCAGCAAGCGGGAAATGACGTAGAATACAGCCGCATAGGTGCAGATCGCCAGCCCCTGCACGAAGGGGTTTTCCACATAGCCCGCCTGTCGGCCCGCCGCGATCACACCCAGATTGAACGCGTAGCTGACCGCAAAGGCACCAAGATAGCGCCAGATTTCGGCAAGCCCTGCCCGGTGCTGCGGGCGGAAGGTCCAGACCCGGTGCAGCGCGTAGGAAATCGGCAAGCCCAGGCCGAAGCCGATCATATTGGCCGGATAATCGCCCGCGCCCGCCCACAGCGCCGCAAGGATGAAGCCATAGCCGATCGCGGTGTTCAGCAATCCGACCAGGATGAAGCGGCAAAGCGTCGAAAGTTCTTTCCGCATCATGGCGATGCCTTACCCCCCGTTGCAGAAACAAGGCGCGCCAGAGACCGGCTCACCCGATCCAGACATTCACCCCATTGTCGGAATGAGGAAGGCGTTCGATCCGTCTCCCCCGCCATCGGGCCAGCGCTGGGTGATCTTTTTGGCCTTGGTCCAGAAGCGCAGGCCTTCCATGCCATATTGATCGGCATCGCCGAAGCCCGAACGCTTCCAGCCGCCGAAGCTGTGATAGGAAACCGGCACCGGGATCGGCACATTGATGCCCACCATGCCCACGTTCACCCGGTGCGCGAATTCGCGCGCGGCGTGGCCGTTGCGGGTGAAGATGGCGACGCCATTGCCATATTGGTGCGCGCTGGGCAGAAGCAGCGCTTCTTCAAAATCCTTCGCACGGACGATTTGCAGGACGGGTCCGAAGATCTCTTCCTTGTAGCTTTCCATGTCGGTGGTGACATGATCGATCAGCGTCGGGCCGACGAAGAAGCCCTTTTCATAGCCCTGCAGGCTGAAGCCGCGCCCGTCGATCACGATCTCGCCGCCCTCGGCCTCGGCGGTGTCGATCCACTTTTCCACCCGCGCCTTGTGTTCGGGCGTGACGACCGGGCCGTAATGCGCTTGCGCGTCACTGGAGACGCCGACGCGCAGGGCGTGGATCGCCGGGATCAGCTTTTCGCGCAGGCGTTCGGCGGTTTCCTCGCCCACCGGCACCACCACCGGCAATGCCATGCAGCGTTCCCCGGCGGAACCGAAAGCAGCCCCGCAAAGGTCGTTCACAACCTGATCCAGATCGGCATCGGGCATCACCACGCCGTGGTTCTTGGCCCCGCCAAAGGCCTGCACCCGCTTGCCCGCCGCCACGCCGCGCTGATAGACATAATGCGCGATGTCGGATGAACCGACGAAGCTGACGGCGGCGATATCCTGGTGGTCGAGGATGGCATCGACCATTTCCTTGTCACCATGCACCACCTGCAACAGGCCTTCGGGCGCGCCCGCCTCCAGAAACAACTCCGCCAGCCGCACCGGCACCGAAGGATCGCGTTCCGAAGGCTTGAGGATGAAGGCGTTGCCCGCCGCAATCGCCATGCCGAACATCCACATCGGGATCATCGCCGGGAAGTTGAACGGGGTGATGCCCGCGCCGATGCCGAGCGGCTGGCGCATCGAATAGACATCGATCCCCGGCCCCGCGCCATTGGTATATTCGCCCTTCAGCGCCTGCGGGATGCCGCAGGCAAATTCGATAACTTCCAGCCCGCGCTGGATATCGCCCTTGGCATCATCCACCACCTTGCCGTGTTCGGATGCGAGCAGTTCGGCCAGGCTCTGCATGTTTTCTTCGAGCAGCCGCTTGAAGTTGAACATCACCCGCGCCCGGCGCTGCGGATTGGTGGCCGCCCATGCGGGCTGCACCTTCCTCGCATTGGCAACCGCAAAATCGAGCAACGCGGCATCGCCCAGCGGCACCTCGGCCTGCACTTCGCCGATCGACGGGTTCCAGACCTTGTGCGTCCGCCCGGTGCCGCTGCCGGCAGAGCCTGCGTCCCCGGCAATGAAATGATCGATCTGGCGCATGATTATCCTCTTCTTGTCTGGTCGCTGCTCAGTTGCACATTTGCACAAGGCGGCCTTTGATGATCGCTTCCGCATCGGCGACGATCCGTTCGAGCAAATCGGCGCAGGTGGGAATATCGTGGATCAGCCCCTGTATCTGGCCAGCCCAGATCAGGCCAGCGTCGATATTGCCCGTTTCCAGCGCCACCCGCCCTTTTGCCCCCGATACCAGCGGCTGGACATCGGCAAATTCGGCATCGGGGCGACGGCCAATTGCCACCACTTCGTCCGAGACCTGGTTCTTCGCCACCCTTCCGGTGTTGCGAAATTCGCGGAAGATCAGATTGGTCGCCCGCTCGTCGTTCTCTACCAGAAAACGCTTCACCTCGTCGTGGATCGGGGCCTCCTGCGTGGCGCAGAAACGGGTGCCCATGTTGATCCCGTCCGCTCCCAGCGCCAGCGCGGCGGCCAGCCCGCGCCCGTCACCGATCCCGCCCGATGCCAGCATCGGCAGCTTGACCTTGTCGGCGGCGGCGGGGATCAGCACCAGGCCGGGAATATCGTCTTCGCCCGGATGGCCCGCGCATTCGAAGCCGTCGATGGATATGACATCCACCCCCATCCGCTCGGCCGAAAGCGCGTGGCGCACTGCGGTGCATTTGTGCAGCACGATGATGCCATGCTGCTTGAAATGATCGACGTGTTCCTGTGGCTTGTAGCCCGCCGTTTCCACGATCTTCACCCCGCTGTCGATGATCGCCTGCCGGTATTGCGCATAGGGCGGCGGGTTGACCGAAGGCAGGATGGTGAGGTTCACGCCGAAGGGCTTATCGGTCATTTCCCGGCAGCGGTCGATCTCGCGGCGCAGATCGTCGGGCGTGGGCTGGGTCAGCGCGGTGAGAATGCCGAGGCCCCCGGCGTTGGACACCGCCGCTGCCAGTTCCGCCCGGCCCACCCACATCATCCCGCCCTGAACGATGGGATGTTTGATGCCGAGCAATTCTGTAATGCGGGTTTTCAACGCCATCTCACAGCGCCTCGACGATGGTGACATTGGCAATGCCGCCGCCTTCGCACATGGTCTGCAGGCCGTAGCGCAGGCCGCGCGCCCTCAGCGCGTGCAGCATTGTCGTCATCAGCTTTGCCCCGCTCGCGCCCAGCGGATGGCCCAGCGCGATGGCGCCGCCATTGACATTGAGCCGCGCGGGATCGGCCTCCAGCGCCTGCATCCACGCCAGCGGGATCGAAGCGAAGGCCTCGTTGACTTCATAAAGATTGATATCGGCCAGCCGCATTCCGGCGCGCTGCAATGCCTTGCGCGTCTCCGCGATCGGTTCTTCCAGCATGATTACCGGATCGCCCGCCGTAACCGTCAGATTGACGATCCGCGCCATCGGGGTGAGGCCATGCTGTTTGAGCGCACGCTCGTTCACCACCAGCAGCCCCGCTGCGCCATCGGTCATCTGGCTGGCGTTGGCGGCGGTGATCGAGCCGCCTTCGATCAGCGCGGCGATCTCCGCCATCTTCTCCAGCGTTCCGCCCCGGCGCACGCCGTCATCGGTGTCGAATACTCCGTGTGGCGTTTGCACCGGCACGATCTCTGCGGCAAAGGCACCTGTATCGATGGCGGCGGCGGCCCTGGCGTGGCTATCCAGCGCAAAGGCGTCCATGTCCGCGCGGCTGAGGCCGTATTTGTCGGCAATCGCCTGCGCGCCGTAAAACTGGCTGAATTCCTTCACCCCGTAACGCTGCTGGATCGCCGCCGACCACGGGCCGCTCCCCAGCCCATTGGCGACATGCAATTGCCAGTTGGAATTCATCGGCACCCGGCTCATGCTTTCCGCGCCCGCCGCGATCACCATGTCCTGCGTGCCCGACATCACCGCCTGCGCGGCAAATTGCAGCGCCTGCTGCGATGATCCGCACTGGCGATCGATCGTCACCGCCGGAACGCTGTCGGGCAGGCCGGATGCCAGCACGCAATTGCGCCCGAAGGCAAACGCCTGCTCGCCGCCTTGGGTGACGCAGCCCATGATCACATCATCCACGGCGACAGGATCCACGCCGCTGCGGGTTACCAGTGCATCGAGCACCGCGGCACCCAGATCGGCGGGGTGGACATCTGCCAGCCCACCCTTGTGCGCGCGCCCCCCGGCGGTGCGCACGGCGGCAACGATATAGGCTTCGGACATCAGGAACTCGCTTTCGTGAAAACAGGCCCAAAAACAGGCCGACGCTTTTCGAGGAAGGCGGCAATGCCTTCGGCATTTTCGGCACTCTGTGCTGCGGTGACCATCGAAGCGCGTTCGAGCGCCAGCTGATCGGCATAGGTATTCTGCAAGCTGGCGAGCAGCAGCGCGCGCACCCCGCCGACCGAAGCCATCGC